>NZ_JBFRTN010000065.1:0-51125 GCF_041474095.1 Vibrio sp. 10N.222.54.A3 | reverse complement strand
GTGTCGTCTACTCGACAGAACCTTCATAAGCTGAATTTTTACCCGTGGTACTTCCTAGTTCGAAAGTCCTCCTTTCCGACTCAGAACCGAACTCTATATGAGTTGTCGGGAGATTTTCTTTTACCCTCCCTACATCAAACGGATCCATAGCTGATCTTCCTAGCGACTTACAACGTAAGAGGCCGATTAAAAGGGAGAAAAAATTATGGCCACCGTTTATGTCAGCATCGGAAGCAACATTAACCGCGAACATCACATCACAGAATCTCTCAAAGCGTTGAATAGTCACTTTGCACCTCTGAACATTTCTAATTTCTACGATTGTGAGCCTGTTGGTTTTGAAGGGGACAACTTCCTAAACCTAGTCGCAGGGTTTGAATGTGACCTTTCTATCGCTGAACTGGCTAAGGTTCTGCATAAAATCGAATTAGAAAATGACCGCAAGCGAGAAACTAAAGAATATGCCTCGCGCACGATGGATATCGATATCCTTCTTTACGGTAACGAAGTAGGCATTATTGATGGAGTAGAGCTGCCTCGAGGTGAAATCACCGAGTACGCTTTTGTGCTTCGACCGTTAGTTGATGTTGCCGCGCAAGAACGTCATCCCACTCTAGATATCTCTTTTCAGCATCTCTGGAACAACTTCGATCAGCTGAGTCAGAAAACCGAACTTATACCGTTCGAGGTCAGCTTCACTTAGTCCCTGTAACTGCTTTAAACAGAACGCTTGAGCTTTATTGATCTTTTCCTCTAATAGGCACGTAACTCACTCTACCTTCTAAGGATCGGAAACTGTTATGAATCACAATGCGATTATCACCATCACAAATCTCAGATTAAGAACCTTCATCGGCTTCAACGAAGAAGAAAAAACCAAGCAGCAAGACATCGTCATAAATGCGGAGATCCATTATCCCGCGAACAACCTTTGCCTCTCTGATGATGTGGAGAACGCACTTAACTACAAAAATATCTGCAAAAAAATTATTGAACATGTTGAATCTGGACGGTTTCTGCTTTTAGAAAAGTTAACCAGCGACGTACTCGGTATTTGTATCGACCATTCATGGGTCCGATACGCTCAGGTGAGAATTGACAAGCCTCATGCTCTACGTTTCGCCGATTCCGTCTCGCTCACCCTGAGCTATGAAGCAGAACTTGAAGATTAACTCATAAGGAGCGACTCAATGCTAACCACAGAAGCTGAAAAAGTAAGAGAAGCTTTGCTCGAAAAGGGACTAGAAACCCCGATGACATCGAGCGAAATGAACCCCGACCAGAAGTACAACCGCATCAAAGGGCTTTTGACGGAAGTTGTCAGTACGCTCGGGCTGGATTTAACCGATGACAGTCTCGCTGAAACACCTCATCGCATTGCAAAGATGTACGTTCACGAGATATTTTCAGGGCTCGACTACAATAACTTCCCCAAAATTAGTGTTATCGACAACAAAATGTCAGTTGATGAAATGGTTAAGGTATCGGATATAGATTTAACTTCGACGTGCGAACATCACTTCATCACCATCGATGGTTTAGCACAAGTGGCTTATATCCCAGAATCCAAGATTCTTGGGCTATCTAAAATAAACCGTATTGTTCGATTCTTTGCTCAGCGTCCGCAGGTTCAAGAACGCCTTACTCAACAAATCCTGGTCGCGATACAGGCTCTGGTTGAAACAGAAAATGTGGCTGTGACGATTAAAGCAACTCACTACTGCGTTAAATCGAGAGGCGTTATGGACGCTAACTCTGAAACCACCACAACCGCGCTTGGTGGCAGTTTCAAAACTAACCCTCAAACTAGAGCTGAGTTTTTACGATGAGTGAAACGATTCTAATAACTGGAGTGGGGAAGCGTTTAGGATTCGCTCTGGCGCAGCAACTTATATCTGACGGATACAAAGTCGTTGGCACTTACCGAAGCGACTATCCCCAGCTGAAAATACTGCGCGACAGTGGAGCCGACTTACAACAGGTAGACTTTTATCAACAAAGCAGCCTAGAGGGCTTTCTTCATTACGTTGGTCAAGAATATAAGACACTTCGTGCCATCATACATAACGCTTCCGACTGGAAGCCTGAGAACAAGACAAACCCCAGTGAAAATGCATCACAAATCATGCACCAGATGATGACGATTCACGCCACCGTGCCTTATCTGGTTAATTTAATGCTCAAAGACCAACTAATGTCTGGCGATAAAACGTCGGACATCATCCACATCAGTGATTACGTTGCGGAAAAAGGCAGTAAAAAACACATCGCTTACGCGGCCAGTAAAGCCGCACTCAACAACTTGACGCTGTCGTTCTCAGCGATGTTGGCTCCCAAGGTGAAAGTCAATACTGTCTCTCCTGCCATGATAAAATTCAATGAACATGATGACGAGGCGTACAAAACCAAAGCTCTGAAAAAAGCACTGATTCCCGCAGAGGCAGGCTTTGAAGAAGTGATAGATGGCATTAAGTTTGTTTTGGCTAGTCACTATATGACAGGAAGGACTTTGCACCTTGATGGCGGCAGGCACTTGAAGTGAAGTTCATGCGTTGTGATCTTGAGGCAGGATAGTCAACTAATCTATTCGTCTTTCATATCGTCTAACTACATTTTTTTAAGTTGTCCCTCGACACTTTTTGGGTTTTAGACATTAGAACGTGTTTGCATGGGCGACTCACCAAACAACTGCTTGTAGCTTTGGCAAAAATATCCCAGATGAAAAAAACCAAAGTCAAAGGCGATTTCATTGATGCACCGTTGTTCGCTCGGATTTTGCAGAATGCGCCGTACCTGGTTGAGACGTACATTTTGTATAAATTGTTTTGGTGATATGCCACAACAGGACTCAAAGGTGTATTGCAGCGTACGGCGACTGACATAAACCGCATCGCACAGTTCAGACACGGTGACGGGTTTACGGTACTGCGAGTTATCTAGGTACTGCCTAATTCGACGCATTGTGTTCTCACGCTGTGAGGCATTGGTTTTTTGCATATTTTGATTAGACGATTGAGCGAACAATTCGACCAACATATCTTGAACAATGGATTGATGAGTTTGAAAAGACCAGCGAGATTGACTCGGGGAGAGTAGTAAGCTCAAGTAAGCTTTTATTTGTTGGGTGTAGTGTTGAGAGCAACCAAGAAAGTGGCTCTTGCTGTTTAATGATTCAATCTCTAGCTGTTGCTGAATCATTTCAACCAGTGAAGGGCTTATGACTAACCCATAAATAGAAAAGGTTTCTGGCGTAAGTAGCTCAAAATCCGCTCCAGCCTCACGGATCAAAATACTATCAGGATTACCTTGTGCGTAATTGATGTGTAAAGGTCTATCGTTAGCACTGATCCCTAACCAAATCCCTTCATTAATACGACATTGCTGCTTGAGTTTTCGGTTGCTGTCTTCTCGAAATAGGTGCACGTGAGAAAATTTTCGTTCACGGATCTGACCTAGAAAACTTCCTTGACTCAGTTGGTCATATTCTTGCTGCCAGTTAAAGAGGCTGGCTGCCTGCTGATTTGCATCAAATGTGTTGAATGTGCACAAATTAGGTGCATAACGCATCAATTCTTCATCCTTTCTCATCATTCCATGACCTACCCATGTGACCCATATTAGTACAGTGTGTCTTTAAGTTTATGTTTATTAATGCTTTTTTATGTTTGCCGATTCTTGATATTCATTCGGTTCAAAAATCGCTTAATTACTCATATATACAAAAGGTTATTGAGCAAGAACTGAACCAGTTTATGAAGAGGGAATTTATGACAGCAGCTTATCGCCGACAACAAGGGCACCTGGTTTTTAACTTTGAGTCGTTAGCAGATCTGATGGCAAAGGCTACGCCAGAGCGTTCAGGGGATGTTTTGGCTGGTGTATCTGCGACTTCTGCTGCAGAGCGTGTTGTAGCTCAGATGACACTGGCAGACTTGCCCCTAAAGACGTTTTTAAATGAAGCGGTGATCCCTTATGAAAGTGATGAAGTTACTCGTTTAATCATTGATAGCCATGATAGAGAGGCGTTTAAAGCGATTGATCACCTTACAGTGGGAGACTTTCGGAACTGGCTGCTAAGTGATGAAGCCGATAGTCTCACGCTTGCAAAGCTGCGTCCTGGTTTAACTCCAGAAATGGTGGCTGCAGTGAGTAAGATCATGCGTAATCAGGATTTGATCCAAGTCGCCAAAAAATGTCGGGTAGTGACTGCGTTTCGTAACACCATTGGCTTGCCTAGTCGTTTATCCACCCGTTTACAGCCCAATCATCCAACCGATTCTCTCAATGGCATTGCAGCCAGTATTTTTGATGGTTTGATGTATGGCAATGGTGATGCTGTGATCGGCATTAATCCCGCAACAGATAATGTACCACAGGCAATTAAGTTGATGAATCTGATGGAAGAGGTCATTCAACACTACCAGATCCCGACCCAATCTTGCGTATTAACCCATGTTACCAACACGATTGAAGCGATTGAGATGGGCGCTCCGGTGGATCTCGTCTTTCAATCTATTGGTGGCACTCAAGGTACGAACGACACCTTTGGTATTAACCTTTCGATCCTTAAAGAAGCAAACGAAGCGGCGCTTTCGCTGAACCGAGGCACCGTTGGAAGTAACGTCATGTACTTTGAGACAGGGCAAGGAACATCTCTCTCTGCCAATGCTTTTCATGGTGTGGACCAACAAACTTGTGAGACACGGGCTTATGCCGTAGCGCGTCATTTTAATCCATTGTTGGTTAATACCGTGGTCGGCTTTATCGGCCCTGAATATCTCTTTGATGGAAAACAGATTATTCGAGCAGGGCTTGAGGACCATTTTTGTGGCAAATTGCTTGGCCTGCCGATGGGGTGTGATATCTGCTATACCAACCATGCCTATGCCGATCAAAATGATATGGATAACTTACTGACATTGCTCGGTGTCGCTGAGTGCTCGTTCATTATGGGGATTCCGGGTTCCGATGACATCATGCTCAATTATCAAACAACCTCGTTTCATGATGCACTTTATGCACGCAAGGTGTTGGGTTTAAAACCTGCGCCGGAGTTTGAGGAGTGGCTAACTCAGATGCAGATTTTTGATGATGTAAAAGATGTGCGCCTAAATGAACGACTCTCCGGCTCATTTGCTGGCGCTCTAGCACAACTTAATGGAGGCCCCGCACATGGGTAAGGTGGTCTCTATGGCAAAACATTCTGCTTCTAAGTTGGTAACTCAAAACCCTTGGCACGAGCTTAAAGGTTTTACATCGGCACGTATTGCACTGGGTCGAAGTGGAAATAGCGTTCCAACTAAAGAGTTGCTTTCATTTCAACTCGACCATGCACAGGCGATGGATGCCGTTCATTGTGCTTTAGATGTGGATTCATTGGTTGAGCTCATCGCTCAATCAAACTCGGTCATTCAACACACTTCTCAGGCACCAATTAAGGCGCACAGCAAAGCGACAGACAGATTCATGTATTTGCAAAGGCCGGATCTTGGTCGTGAGCTTGATGACGTCTGTTGGAATCAGTTGCAAGCCGTTCTTCATTCAGAGTCTCCCCCGTTTGATCTCGCGATAGTAGTGGCTGATGGCTTGTCTTCAATTGCCATTCAAAATCATGCAAATCCAGTCATTGAGCATCTGCTTTCTTTATTAGGGGAAGACGAAGTGCCGTGGCATGTTGCTCCTATTACTGTTGTGAGGCAGGGCCGAGTGGCAATAGGAGATGATGTTTGCGAGTGCTTACAAGCCAAGATGGTGGTGGTTTTGATTGGTGAGCGCCCGGGACTGACCTCTCCAGATAGCATGGGTATGTACCTGACTTGGCAGGCGAGAAGAGGAACAAAAGACTCTGATAGGAACTGCATTTCTAATATTCGCCCACAGGGGTTGGCTTATGAAGATGCGTGTAAGCGAGCGGTATACCTATTGAAGGAAGCTCGTCGGCTAGAGCTTTCAGGAGTCAACCTTAAAGACCGTTCGAGTATCGAGGAAGAAGGTGGTGAGCAGTTAGAAGACAAGCACACAGGCAATTTTTTAATTGGATAAAAGACAAAAATAGAGGGATTTACAATGTCAGAACATCAGGAATATTTGGCGCAAAGACAACTTAAAAGGGGCACTGCTGGGTGGATTTTGCTAGCAGGGTTAGGCGTTTCATACGTGATCTCTGGTGACTTTGCAGGCTGGAACTTTGGTATCGGTCAAGCTGGCTGGGGAGGCTTTCTTATTGCTGCAATTGCTATGGCGGTGATGTACTTTACCCTTGTCCTTTCTTTGGCGGAGATGTCTGCGGCTATTCCCGCTGCAGGAGGTGGCTATAGTTTTGCTCGACAAGCCATGGGACCAACGGGGGGATTTTTTACCGGCTTATCCGTCTTAATTGAGTATGCCCTTGCACCTGCCGCGATTGTCATTTTTATTGGCTCAGCGGTGAATGAACTAATGGGTATCGATGGTCCTCTTGTTTACGCGATCTTTTATGCCATCTTTATTGGTATTCATATGGCAGGGGTAGGAGAAGCTCTGAAAGTCATGATGGTCATCAGTGGGTTAGCCGTACTAGCAATTCTTATGACAGCAGGCGTATTGGTTAGTGAGTTTGATGCTAATAATCTGTTTGATATCGCTCCGGCAACCGCACAAGCCACAGAACTACTTCCTTTTGGTTGGTATGGTGTATGGGCGGCACTACCGTTTGCAATGTGGCTTTTTCTTGCGGTAGAAGGGGTTCCATTGGCTGCTGAAGAGGCGAAAAACCCGGCCAAGGATGTACCCAAAGGTATTATCGGCGCAATGTTATTCTTACTGGTCACCGCTACCTTAGTCGTTCTGCTGCTTGCGGGCGCTGTGGGTTCTGAAGCGATTGCGAATAGTGCCGTTCCTCTAGTCGATGCCTTGAAGTTGACCGGTAATCCAACCGTTGCAACGGCTGTTAATATACTAGGACTTGCAGGACTTATTGCTTCATTCTTCTCGATTATCTACGGTTATAGCCGCTTAGTGTTTGCATTGTCTCGTGCGGGTTACTTGCCTCAAAGCTTGTCGCTTACAAACAAAAACAAAGTGCCTGCTCGTGCTTTAGTGGTGCCGGGTGTGTTTGGTTTTGCTGTGTCATTGACCGGAGAAGGCGACCTGATCTTGGCGATGGCGGTAGTGGGGGCGACAGTGTCTTATGCATTAATGTCGCTTAGTCATATATTGTTGCGTATCAAGCAACCAGAGCTTCACCGTCCATACAAAACACCGGGTGGCATGCTGACTTCCGGCACTTCACTAGTGCTGTCGCTTATTGCAATGACGGGTGTTTATGCTTTTGACCCATCTGCATTCTTTATGACTATGGGACTCTTTGTGATTGGTGGTGCTTATTATGGCCTATATAGCCGTAATAAATTGGTCGCATCGACCGCTGAGGAAGAGTTTGAGATGCTGTCGGTTGCAGAGAAAGAGCTTGAGGCTACTAATTAGATTCAATTTCTAATGGTATTTAAGGCTCTAGTGCTTTGCTGGAGCCTTTATTACACTACTTGTAGTAACTTGCGTGTAAACCCCAATCGTCATCACCTCTAACGATAAATATTAATTTAGAAATAGTGCTGTTTTAGGATCATTTTCTTGGAACGTTTTTGTCCAGACACTTGTCATGATTTTTTATAACGAGTTAGATTCATAGCGACGAGCCCCGAAGTTCATTGATAGTGAAGTTTTCATCGCGCTAATCATGTCGATTGCCTTTCTCTAAAGATAAGTTGAAATGATGCAAAGGAAGAATTCGGCATAGATTATGAATGGGATTGATTCAGTAGACGGAATATATGATTCACTAGTAATTAGGATGAATTACTGTTCGCATGTGTATATGTAGCCTACTCCAGACTAATTTCCCTCACACCCCAACACTGCCACAAACGCATCCAAATACTTCTCTATAGTTAAATCCGCAGAAACTGGCGGAAGTTCTACGGTAATGCATGGCAGGTTTCTTTCCTGACACCATGTGCCGAATGAGCCTGGGGTTTCGTAATCCACGTCTTCAACGAGCGGTAGGTTGAATTGTTTGCTTAGCCAAGTGGCAAGCTCCGATTGGGTTGGGTCATCGACCATGGCGAGAGGTTCGTGGAAAGAGATGACGAATTTTGGCTTACGCTGTTCAATGAGTGTGATGAGGGACTGCACTTCAGGTTCAAGTTGTTCGGCTTGGCCGGTTTTCACTTTTACATCTCTGACTGGTGTGTGGGAGCTCCAGCGATAGACAGTGCCGTTTGCTGTCCAATTTTGAGTTGGGAAGGCACGGTTTAGGTCGACTTGGTTTGCGTTGGCACGTGTTCCTAATTGATTGCCATCTGGGTTCATAGACAGAATCACATCGTGTCGCAAGTTGGCGGCTGGCAAACTTCTTAGTGCACAAGACAAACCTGCGATAGAAGCGGTTTCGTCACCGTGCGTGCCTGCTAAGATCAGCCCGCGAGATTCGCTTTCTACTTGCGCGGGGAAATAGAGCAAGGGTGCGCCCAATACTGACTTTCCATATGTTAGCGGCTTTATTGAAAATGCAGCTCTTTCTGTTCTTGGAATTAAACTCACCTTAATCTCCTGATTGATCAAGTACTATCAAGTATTCACTATTGGCTATATTAGTCATTAACTAAGTCCATTAGATGAACCCCTTTAAATAAACCATAGCGTCAAAACTCGTCAACCGTCGCATTGTTAATTTTATTACTTGCTTCAAAGATAGGCTAGGAGAGCAAACAAACATGGATTTTAAAAAACATTCAACGGCTTTACTCATTTCATCTCTATTGACCCCTTTTATATCAGTAACTGCCGTTGCTGAAACCTTACCTGCTGGTGTTTCACTGGCAAAAGACCAGCATTTAGTTCGCGCGAACGATGCAGAAGCGGCGACGCTTGATCCTGCGAAAGCAGAAGGCCTGCCAGAAATGCACATCCTACGTGACCTATTTGAGGGTTTAGTGATCCAAGATCGCGATGGCAATATCACTCCAGGTGTCGCGGAATCTTGGGAAACCGAAGACAACCAGACGTTTGTATTCCACCTGCGTAAAGACGCGAAATGGTCGAATGGCGATCCGGTGACGGCCGATGATTTCGTGTATGCGTTAAGACGCGCGGTCGACCCGAAACTCGCTTCGCCAAACGTGTGGTATCTCAAGCTCACCAAGATCAACAACATTGCTGACGTAGCAGAAGGTAAGAAACCCGTTGAAGAGCTCGGTATTTCGGCCGTCGATAAGCACACGGTGAAGTTCGAGCTTGATAGCAAAGTGCCGTACTTTGTTGCGATGACAGGTCACACCTCCATGATGCCCGTTCATAAGGCAACGCTAGAAAACAGCGATAAGCCTTGGAGTGACCCTAAGCAGTTTGTCGGTAATGGCGCGTTTGTGTTGGACGAGTGGGTGGTTAACGAACGTATTGAACTGAAGAAGAACCCTAACTACTGGGACAGCTCAGATACCAATCTAACCCAAGTGACTTACATTCCGTTCGAAAACCAAAATGCTTCGATTAACCGTTATGCAGTGGGCGAGGTCGATATCACGTCTGATGTGCCGACACACATGGCGCAGCAGCTCAAAACCAAATACCAAGATGCGTTTACCGCGGTTCCTCTGCTGTGTACTTACTACTACGCGTTCAATACCACGCGACCTCCATTCGATGACGCGCGAGTACGTAAAGCGGTGTCTTATTCGATGATGCGTGATGTCATCACCAATGGTGTCACTCAGGTGGGTAACTTGCCGGCTTATACCTTTGCTCATGAATACACGGCAGGCTTTGATGCGACTCAGCCTGAATACAGCACATGGACTCAAAAGGAGCGCGACCAAAAGGCGAAAGAGCTGTTGAAAGAAGCGGGCTACGATGCGGCTAATCCATTGGATTTCAAATTGCTTTATAACACCAGTGAGTCGAATAAGTCGATTGCAGTGGCTATCGCTTCCATGCTGAAAGGCAATTTAGGCGCGCAAGTTGAGCTGGAAAATCAAGAGTGGAAATCTTACCTAGTATCACGTCGCCAAGGTGATTTTGATGTGATGCGCGCCTCTTGGTGTGGTGACTACAATGAAGCGTCAACCTTCTTGAGCTTATTGCGCTCTGAGTCTTCGGGTAACTTTGCGCGTTATAACAATGACAAGTACGACGTTGCAATGGACAGCGCATTGTCATCAACCAACGAGCAAGATCGCCAAGGATTCTATAATCAAGCGGAGCAGTTACTGGCTGAAGATATGCCTATCGCACCCATCTATTACTACATGCAGGCTCGTCTAGTGCGACCAAGTGTTGGCGGCTTTGCAAAGAACAACGTGGAAGGGCGTATCTATTCTAAGGATCTCTACATCAAAGAGTAATTGCGTTTGATTCACGCGGCGACACACCGCTAAGAACATGAAATAAAGAAAAGGGACGTTGATCATAAATATCTGATCAACGTCCCTTCGTCATTAATCTGTAACGGTAAGCGCAAAAAACTGAAACCTGATTGAAGTATTTTTCACTTTTATTTCAATCAGGTGAAGCCATGTTACCCCCTCTACGTGCCCTTGTTGCGTTCGAAGCTGTTGCCCGCCTCGGTTCTATTGGCGCTGCTGCGCGCGAGCTTTGTGTTACCCAAGCTGCGGTGAGTCAGCAGCTTAAAAGTTTAGAAACCTTTCTCGATACCACATTGTTTGAGCGAAGCTCCAAAGGCGTAAAGCTGACGTCAGCTGCCCAGCACTATCAACCGATTGTGGCAGGCTCACTTGCTCACCTTAAATTGCAGACTCAAATCTTGTTCGGGGAAAAAGAAACCGACGTGTTGAGCCTGCGCGTTAATCACACTTTTTGCCATAACTGGCTGTTACCTCGCCTGCCATCTTTTTATCAAAAATACCCTTTTATCAGGCTCGATATTCAGCTGGTGGACTGGCCATCAACCAATCCTTGTCAGAATGTCGATATCGAACTAACCAACGGCAAGGTCGAAAGCGAAGACACCCATAGTGAGCGACTGTTTCAGGAGCATAGGTAACTGGTGTGCAGCCCTTTCAGAGAAATTACGCTCAGCAATTCAGAAGATCAAACTTGAGCAACAACCAACTCTAACAATTAAGTCTAGTTTTGGTATTAGCTTGCTATCAGAAAAGGAAAAGTGGAAAGACTGTGCGATCGCGCGCTTTATCAAGCAAAGCTAAAAGGACGAAATACAATTGTGATTGAAGAGTCATACCCGGCATCAACAAAAGCGATCGGCAGCTCTTAGTTTGACTAAGAGCCAACATCCACACAAATTATTTTTGGCATGTTTAGCCCTAAAAGGCTTTCGTCGTGCAAAGTGATGACGAAAATCGGTAAATAAAAGTCAAAAATAAAAACGCGAGCGGTAGATTGCGATTTATGTTGGTGCTACGTTATGAGCAATTTATAACATATAAGTCATGACACATTAGACTGAGAGATAGCAGCTAACGATGAACAAGACAAAAAGATATCCGGCCAGCATAGTATTCAGCTACCTAATACTTTCATCTTTATGGGTTTTATTTTCTGATCTCGCGGTTGAATCATTATCAAATGACTTGCGTGAACATGCCTTAGCACAGACAGTCAAAGGTCTGGTATTTATCATTCTAACGTCTGCTCTGTTATGGGTAATGGTTCGGAAAAATAATCGCGATTTAGAGAGCGCCAACGATCTTGATAGTGTCACCGGGCTTCATAGCCCATCAGTTTTTTATCGATATTTAAATAAAAGACTGAAAAATTCTCAAGCCATTGACCATTATGTCCTCTTCTTATTAGACATTGATAACTTCAAATCTGTCGCTGACCAGATCGGATTCGAAAATACAAATTCATTTTTAAAAGACATTGCACGATCTATTGAATTTCCTATTGAGCATCAACCACTTTCGTCACGGGTACATTCCGATGGTTTCGCATGTTTAGTCAAACTCGATGATAAGGAAGATATTGAATCCTACATTGCTCTCGTACATCGTAGATTTAACCAGTGTGCTTATCGTTATGATATCCACGCCACTTGTTGTATTGGCGCTGCTCTATTCCCCTCGGATGGGAATAATGCCAAGCAACTCATGGCATCAGCAACCCACGCCTTAACTGAAGCAAAGAAAAGCAAGGACACGATTGAATTTCATGACCCAAAACTCACTGAGCTTGAACGTCAACGACAAGAAATGGTGCAAGAATTACGTAAAGCGATTGATGACAAAGCGATTGATATTGTGTTTCAGCCTAAATTCAACATTGAAAGTAAATTTGTCGCTGGCGTGGAGGTGTTGTCTCGTTGGACGCATGAGCGCTATGGTGTCGTTTCACCGGATATCTTTGTCGCGCTAGCAGAAGAGAATCATTTTTGTCGTGATTTGACTACGTTAGTTCTAGAGAAGACTGCGTCACAACTTAGGGCTAATGGCTTGCTAGGGAATGCGCTTAATAGTGTCTCGGTCAATATTTCAGCGGTAGAGCTAAATAGCGTTGATGACATGAACCATCTGGATGAATATCTACGAAAGGATCCCGAGTTTGCTCGCTTACTTTGTCTTGAAATTACTGAAACCGCTATTTTGAAAGATATAGATCAGTGTGCGATCGCTGTTCAGAAGTTAAAAAAACAAGGGGTGTCCTTTTCGATAGATGATTTTGGTGTTGGCTACACGTCTTTTGGTATATTTAGCAAATTGGATGTAGATGAAATCAAAGTCGATCGCAGTTACATCAATGGGTTGGAAGATGATTATCGTTCTAGAGCCATAACGTCTGGTATTATTGATATAGCGCGAGGGTTTGGCATTAGTGTAGTGGCTGAAGGGGTTGAAAATGCTCAACAACTGTCAATTTTGAAAATGTTAAATTGCGAACAAGCCCAAGGTTATTATTTGGGCTACCCGATGCCATATAAACAGTTGAAAGAAAGTCTCACCTCTGAAATAGAACCATGTTCAACAACATAATTTAATACTTTTTCATCTAGGCTACAGAGATACAGATGACTTGTATCGAGAAGGATGCTGTTGGCCTAACTATAAGAAATCCCCATTCGTTGACTAGACGAATGGGGATTTTAGTTACTAGGGGGTAGTAATTTTATCTTTTAACTTGTTTCAGGTTTTAGATAGCCACCATAGTCGCGGCTTTCTTCATTGCTTCCTTGGTTGAACACTCAATTACGTTCGCGTTCGCAAAGCGGTGAGCGTCTTTCACTTGAATATCGTGAGCTAAGATAACCAGTCTTGCGTTCGCTACATCTAGGTCGGTAATACGGTTCTGAATACCGTTTTGACCTTGAGTTTCTACCTTAATCTTAAGGCCTGCGGCTAAACCTGCTTTTTCCAGTGCTTTCGCTGCCATGAAGGTGTGTGCAACACCTGAAGGGCAACATGTTACTGCTACGATGTCGTACTCGCCTTCGCCTGCTACAGGTGCTGTTTGAGCTTGAACTGGCGCTGCTTCAACCATGTCATCTTCTGTTTCTACTGCGACTGGTTTCCAGAAGCCAACGATAACCGCTGTGGTTAGCGAGCCAAGTGCAATACCTACTACGTACATTGGAATGTTGCTTGATACAGGTGCAGTGATTAGGCCGCCCCAAGGTGCGTGAAGTAGAACGTCTGTCATGAAGCCAAACACACAACCCACGATACCACCGGCAACGATTGAAGGAAGTACGCGCATTGGGTCATTCGCTGCGAACGGGATAGCGCCTTCAGAGATACCGATAGACCCCATGATTGCTGCAGCTTTACCTGCTTCTTGCTCTTGTTTAGAGAACTTGTTTTTGAATAGGAACGTTGCCAATGCCATGCCTAGAGGTGGTGTACAAATCGCGATGCCTACGCCGCCCATTAGCCACGGTTGTGTGTCTACTTGAGTTTGAGCAAATAGGGTCGCTACTTTGTTGATAGGGCCGCCCATATCAAACGCCGTCATACCACCAAGGATTGTGCCCAGAACCATCTTAGATGCGCCAGCCATTGAAGCTAGGAACTCGTTCATTGAAGCCATGAACAGTTTGATTGGCTCACCGATGCCCCACATTACAATACCTGCAGAGATTAGCGTACCGACAAGAGGGTAGATGAAGTATGCACCTAATGCTGTCATGTTGGTAGAAAGTGGGATCTTCTTAAGTTGAAGCACTACGCCACCGGCAATAAAGCCAGCCACGATACAACCAAGGAAGCCGCCGCCCATGTCAGCCATGATGCCAGAAGAGATCATTGCAGGAGCAAGTGCTGGTTTGTCTGCGATTGAGTAACCAATAAAGCCGCCAAGAATGATTGGGAAAAGAACAAGGCCTTTGATACCGATATTAGAGATGTCTGCCAGCAAGCCGTCGGCCGGAACCGCACCTTTGCCTGATGCCATGACCGCTAACGCCAACAGAACACCACCGGCTACGATGAAAGGTAGCATGTGTGAGGTTCCGAAAAGCAGGTGGCCTTTCATGGTGCTAAGGATTTTTTTAAAGTCGCTACTACTGTTTTTATTATTGGTATTCGTAGCTTGAGTTGTTAGGGTGCTCATAATTTTCTACGCCTTATGAATTAATTAAAATATTAAGGATCTGTTGTTCGTCTTTTGCGTTATGGATATCTTGAATAAATTCATCGCTGAATTTTCCAAATAGTTCTTGTAGTACATAAATATGATGGTCAGCACCGTTATCGGGTGAGGCAATCATAAAAAACACGGTTGGATTAATGCCGTCTTCATCGCCATACTCGATACCTTGACGCTTAACACCGACAGCGATTGCTGGCTCAGTTACTGCCTTGCTTTTTGAGTGTGGATAAGCGATGCCGTCCATCGAGGTAATACTTTGAGATTCACGAATTTCGATGTCTGCCAAGAAGGCTTCTTTACTGCTGATTCGCTTGTTCTCAAATAACATGCTTGCCAATTCTTCAAACAGTTCTTTTTTATTATTCGCTTGAAGGTTGTTATTAATTAAGTTGACGTTGGTTAGCTGTGGGATCATTTATTAACTCATTCACTATTGAAGTTCTTGAATTAAAATTAATGGATTAACCCGATTCGCGAAATAGCAAATAAAAGCCCTTCACTGTACATTTGTACCAAGCAAAATTAAGTGTGATTTGCATCATTCATCCAGTGTGAGATGGGTCATATTTGATGGTGTTTTTGATTATGTTTTTGACACGCTGAGCGGCCTCATCAGAAACAAAAATGCCCCGCATGAGCAGGGCAGTAAGACTTTGTACTGAGTTCTAAGGGAGCTAGCTGTAAGCACGCGCCACGCGTCCAACGCAATCCAGTTTGTAGCTCTCTGCGTAAGCTGGAATGAACACCGATTGGCCTTTCTCTATTACGCAGGTTTCACCACATTGATGAGTTAGCACCATGGGTTCATCGAGTGGTAATAGGATCTCGGCGCCTTCGGTTGTGATCTGTCGTTGCTGCGAATTTTGTACGATAGAGAACTTAAAATCCTCGACTGGAATTTGGTATTCCATCACATCACCTTGCTCAATAGGGCTGAGCAGTAGCCTATCTGCAGGCTTTTCATTGAATTGAGTACAAGAGACTAATTCATTGATATCCATGTACTTAGGCGTTAACCCAGCGCGCAATACATTGTCTGAGTTCGCCATGATCTCTAAGCCCGTGCCTTTGATGTAAGCGTGGGGCGTCTCGGCATCCAGATACATGGCTTGCCCCGGCTTTAGCGTGATAACGTTCAATAGCAGCGGAGCAAACAGGCCGACATCCCCCGGATACTGTTGTTCCAACTCTGAAATCAACTGGAACACAGGGGCATCTGAAAGTTTCGCCTTCATCAACAACATGGTCAGCGCCATGCCTTTTTGTTCACCTTGCAAAGACAATAAACTCGCGAAGAAGCTCGCTAATCCATTAGGCGTTTGATCGCCCGCGAGGTCGTTAACCATCGAGTGCAGCTCAGGAATATCGAGGTAATGGAAGTGCTCAAGGATCTCGCTGATCGACCTAAAGCCATTCATCGCCGTGTAGTCCGTTAGGGCATACACCAGTTCTGGCTTATGATTAGGATCCTTGTAGTTACGATTGCCAGCTGTCATTGGAATGCATTGTTGCTCTTCAAACGCATAGCCAGATTCGGCTTGTTGCTTGTTCGGGTGAACTTGAACCGAGAGCGCTTTCTCAGCCGCTAATACCTTGAAAAGGTAAGGCAGTTCGCCAAAGCGACTTGCGACTTTCTCGCTTAAAAACAGGTTTAGGTTCTTCGAAATCAGGTTCGACAATGTGGTTTGCTGGCCGTTGTCGTTCACCATTGAGCAACCATTCGGGTGAGCACCCATCCAGATCTCCGCTTGCGGCTCACCAGATTGGTTATCAATACCAAACAGTTGGCTAAACGAAGAAGGGCTACCCCATGCGTAGTTTTGAATCACGTTGGTCATAGGGTAGAAAAAGCGTTGTACGAACGAGTCGTTCGCTAAAGAAAAATCAGACATCGAAATCACCATGAAGGGAAACATGGCTTGAGCTCTACTCGGCTTAATGAAATGCGAGACTAGAGTGGGCTCAAGCCATTGGAGTTGAAATGGCTTAAGCCGCTGCTGTTGCTAGCTTGGCTTTGCGTAGATTTTTAAGTGCGATACAAGTAACCGCAGTTACGCCTGCACCAGACGCCATGCACAACAGTGCTAGCAGTGGGTAGTTCATTGCGCCAAGTAGAGCGACCACTGGACCACCGTGAGCAACACTGTTGGTGATACCAAACGAGAACGCCATTACCGCAGCAGTCATTGAGCCAAGCACGTTGGCTGGGATAACTGACATTGGATCTTGAGCCGCGAATGGAATCGCACCTTCAGAGATACCCACCAAGCCCATCGCGCCTGCTGCTTTACCTGCTTCAATCTCAGAAGATTCGAATAGGTCGAACTTACGGCCAAGTCTGGTTGCGATAGCCATACCAAGGGGAGCGACAGGGATTGCACACGCCATTGCACCCATGAACTGAGTTTGACCGCTGGCAATCATGCCGACTGAGAATAGGAACGCCACCTTGTTGAACGGGCCGCCCATATCAAAGCCGGCCATGCCACCAAGGACAATACCAAGCAGAACCACGTTGCCTGTACTCATGCTGGTTAGCAGTGCAGTAAGAGCATCCATCAGCCCAGCGATAGGTGCGCCAATAACAAAAATGAACAAACCTGCGATGAACAAAGAGCCAGTGATCGGAGCGATCATGATAGGCACAAGCGGTTGAACGAATTTGTGGTAGTTAAACGAAGTAATCCATTTAACGAAGTAACCCACTAATAAACCCGCGATGATTGCGCCAATGAAGCCAGTACCTGCGTCAGCGCCATAGAAAGAACCGTTGTTGGCAATCCAGCCGCCAATTAAGCCAGGGGTTAGGGCAGGGCGGTCAGCAATCGCGTAAGCAATGTAGCCAGCCAAGATTGGGATCATCAGGGTGAAGGCCACCACACCCACCTCTAGGATTTGGTTCCACATGCTGCCAGCAGGAATTGCCATGCCAGATTCACTCGGCTCACCGCCAATGGCTAGTGCTAGGGCAATCAAAAGACCGCCCGTCACCACGAATGGGATCATGTGAGATACGCCATTCATCAAGTAACGGTAAAGGTCTGAACGTGCTTGCGAGGCTTTCTCTGCAACAGATTGGTTGGTCGGTGCTTGTTCTGCTTGGTAGCTTGGCGCGTTGAGTGCTTGCTTAATCAAGCCTTGCGCGTCTTTGATTGGCGCTTTTACGTTGGTTTTGATAACGCATTTTCCGGCAAAGCGAGCCATGTCGACCTGTTTGTCACAAGCCACCACAATCGCATCTGCGCGTTCGATCTCTTCTCGAGTTGGGCTGTTCTTAACGCCAATAGAACCGTTGGTTTCGACCTTGATGTCGTAGCCAAGAGCCGCCGCGCCTTTTTCTAGTGCTTCGGCTGCTAAATATGTGTGTGCGACGCCAGCTGGGCAGCCTGTCACACCAATGATGAAGCCTTGCTTCTCAACGTTGTTTTCCGTTTCTGAAGGCTCAGGTTTGCTAAGCAGTAGTTCTAATGCTTCTTGTTCAGATTGAGCATTCATGAAGCTTTCGATAAAGCCTTCTTCAATCAGTTTTGAAGAAAGCTCTGCTAATACTTCGATATGGTGATTATCGCCGCCATCAGGAGAAGCGATCATGAAGAACAGTTTTGATGGCTGGCCGTCATCTGCGCCGTACTCGATACCCTGTTGATGGACACCGATAACAACCGCGGGTTTGACCACCGCGCTGCTTTTCGCGTGTGGCAGAGCAATACCTTCTTCAAACCCGGTATTACCTTGTTCTTCACGAGCCTTAATGTCGGCAAGAAACTGTACTTTGTCTGAGATTCTGCCTTGTGCGTAAAGCACGTCTATCAGCTCTTTAAATACGTCTTCTTTTGAATTAGCGCTAAGCGAAAGCTTAATCAAATTTTGATTGATCAATGTCGTGATCATAATGAACCCCTACTCTGTTTTTATTTTGTTAGGGGTATTCTGGAATCTACGGCTTGCCTTCTGTAGTGAAGAAAAAATGCATTTACTGGATGATTGTTGCCTTATAAATGGAGTGTGATTTTGATCGGTTAGGAGTGCCTGTTTGGGGGAGTGTTGACAGCTTTTATGAGGTTATAACGCTTTTATTGATAAGGGCTTAGATTGATTTTTCTATCATGATAACAGTGTTCTAAATCTGGCCTTAGACTGGAGATTTATTTCCACTACTGGATTTTTGTAACCTAGATCTCAAATTGTGATTTTGCTCAATAGCGCTATGTTTCACTAAGGAGTATATCTATTCCCGTAGCCTTATTGCTGCTTATAAGAGTTCGAAACAATGATATTTCATGACCTAATCTCGTCGGTATTAAACGAGCGAGAACCGTTTCATAACATCTGGTTTGCGGGAGATTTTCACACGCCTTCAGCATTCAGTTATCAGGTGAACTTTCCGCGTTTAGAGCTGGTGCTCGACGGTGAGTATATTAATGAAATGGAGAGTCATGATCGCAAGATCACCAATGTTGTTGCGAAAGCAGGGGATGCGATTTTCATCCCGCCTAACTGTTGGAACAAGCCGAACTGGGATACTGATTGTTCGGTACTGAGTATGTTGTTTGGGCGTCGTCAGCTTGGTTTAAGCTTGGTGAGCAAGCGCAAAGGGGAAGAGAGCTTCTACGATATCCAAAAGCATAGTATTCAGACTCGCTCTGGCTTTGCGATTGATAATATTTTGGAGGCGCTCAGCTCGTTAGCGCGCGAGAGCAACAAGCAGCCGATGGATGAATTATTGCTGCAAGCGTTGCTTCAATACAGCAAGACGATGCTGGATGCGCCTGTCGAGAAGTCTCACAGCCGCGTACAGGATGTGTATCAAGGGATCTGTATCTATATCCAAGAGAATTTCCACCGCCAGATCACGCGAGACAGCATCGCTTTGCGCTTTAGTATTTCATCCAACCATTTGTCGCGAATGTTTCGTCAACAAGGCCACATGACGCTGGCTGAATACATTACACGTGTGCGAATCGACCGCGCCAAGTTCATGCTCAAGAAATACAATTTCAAGCTCAATGAAGTGTCGGTACGTTGTGGCTTTAAGGATGTGAATTACTTCTGCCGAGTATTCAAAAACCGCACCGGAAGAACCCCGACTGAATATCGTGGTTCAATCTAATATCCCTTCAAATTGCCATTTTTGACCAGAGCTTATACGACCGAAATTTGTATGACTAGATCACCACAGTGAGCTCTGTGTTGTGGTGATCAATTTGCTTTGTGTTTTCCTCTGCTGTTTATTTCTATACCTTATTTCCAAACCTATCTTTAGGCACGTTCTCTATTTATCCCGTTTCACTAAATAAACCCAATTAATAACATTAAGGCTTCGCTTTGCGAGTTGCTTATTGTTTTTCGTTGCCTATTTATTGAATTAAACGTGTGAGAGTTGATGTATTAACGCGATGCATTTAATGGATGATAAGTAAATTAAAAACCACTTATCGAGACGATAAAATCTTGTTGTTGTTGTCCGGCTTACTGATTTAAATATTTTTAAGTTATTGATTTTAAATGCTTACTTCGCTTCGGCTTATTCTTTGTTTACTAACGTGTAATTCATGTCTCGAAATCAAATATTCAGGTTTATACGCCCCATCACAACCTTGACTTATAATACTACAAATTAAAAATTCTATAGATAATATGATCTTCAGATATTCATCATAAAGAAGACTTATACATGGAACTCAATACTCTGATCGTAGGAATTTATTTCCTTTTCCTTATAGCAATAGGTTGGATGTTTAGAACGTTCACCAGTACAACCAGTGATTATTTCCGCGGGGGCGGTAACATGCTTTGGTGGATGGTTGGCGCGACTGCGTTTATGACACAGTTCAGTGCTTGGACCTTCACTGGCGCAGCGGGTAAAGCGTATGCCGATGGTATGGCTGTCGCGGTTATCTTCTTAGCGAACGCATTTGGTTACCTGATGAACTACCTGTACTTCGCTCCGAAATTCCGTCAACTGCGTGTGGTAACGCCAATTGACGCGATTCGTATGCGTTTTGGTAGCTTCAACGAACAAGTATTTACTTGGTCTGGCATGCCGAACAGTATTGTTTCTGCAGGTATCTGGCTGAACGGTTTGGCGATCATCGCATCGGGCATCTTTGGCTTCGACATGACGACAACCATCGTTCTGACTGGTCTTGTTGAACTTGTTATGTCGGTGACAGGCGGCTCTTGGGCGGTTATCGCGTCTGACTTCATGCAGATGGTTATTATCATGGCGGTAACCGTAACGTGTGCTGCAGTGGCTATCGTACAAGGTGGTGGCGTTACTGAAATCATCAACGATTTCCCTGTAGCAGAAGGCGCATCATTCGTTTCTGGTAACAATCTGAACTACGTAAGCATCTTCGGAATTTGGGCATTCTTCATCTTCTTCAAACAGTTCAGTATCACCAACAACATGTTGAACTCTTACCGTTACCTAGCGGCAAAAGACTCAAAGAACGCGAAGAAAGCGGCACTGTTGGCATGTATTCTGATGACCATCGGTCCAATAATTTGGTTCATGCCACCTTGGTTCGTTGCAGGACAAGGCGTTGACCTTGCAGCACATTACCCAGACGCAGGCTCTAAAGCAGGCGACTTCGCTTACCTTTACTTCGTAGAGCAATACATGCCAGCGGGTATGGTGGGGCTTCTAATCGCAGCGATGTTTGCGGCAACTATGTCTTCTATGGACTCAGGCTTAAACCGTAACTCTGGTATCTTTGTAATCAACTTCTATCAACCGATTCTTCGTCCAAACGCGACAGAGAAAGAGCTGATGATTGTGTCTAAGTTGATGTCTACCTTCTTCGGTCTAGCTATCATCCTTATCGCGCTGTTTATCAATTCGCTAAAAGGCTTGAGCTTGTTCGACACCATGATGTACGTGGGTGCACTTATTGGCTTCCCAATGACCATTCCAGCATTCTGTGGCTTCTTCCTTAAGAAGACTCCGGACTGGGCAGGTTGGGGTACGCTAGTGGTCGGTGCGATTGTGTCTTACATCGTTGGTTTCGTGATTACCGCTGAAATGCTACAAAACTTGTTCAACCTAGAGCCTCTAACAGGCCGCGAATGGTCTGACTTGAAAGTTGCAGTAGGTCTGATTGCGCACCTAGTGTTTACTGGCGGCTTCTTTGTTCTTTCGACATTGTTCTACAAACCACTAGAAGCGTCTCGTCAGAAAGATGTTGATACCTTCTTCAACAACCTTGCGACACCATTGGTTTCTGAATCAACAGCACAGAAGAAACTGGACAACAAACAACGTCACATGCTGGGCTCACTGATCGCAGTGTCTGGTGTGGCAGTGATGGCGATGTTTGCTCTACCGAACCCATTCTGGGGAAGAATGATGTTCGTACTGTGTGGCGGTATCGTATTCGTAGTTGGTTTGCTGTTGGTGAAAGCTGTAGACGACTCGGTTGAGGATGCGAAACAAGCGAAAAAAACAGCTTAAGTTAGCTAACCAGTTAAACAAGTAATTAAACATAAAACGGCTGAGCTCTAATGCTCAGCCGTTTTTTATTGTATGAGAAAATGAGCTTATAACGATTGGATAGGTGTCACAACAGGGGATTAATGGATGCTTTGAGTTTGACCAGAAGAGATGAATTAGATAAGGCGTGACGAGATGTACATCAACAAGGCTTGTAGGTCGACACTGCTTCGAGTCTTTTGCAGACGTTCATTGACCTGATCGTGAAGCAGGTTTCGAGTTAGGTTGGTCGCCGCGACAATGTGCTCACGCTGTGGCTTGGTTGGCAGAACAAGAGCAATGGCCACATGCACTTCGCCGATACGTGATGCCCAGTCAATTGGGTCGTCACTGACGATAACCGCAATCGAGAGATCTTGAGTCGATTCAAACATTACATGCGGCAGTGCAATACCCGGTGACACGCAGGTTGAAGAGCGTTCTTCTCGCTTAATAAATGCCAGAATCAATTCATCTGGGTCTTCTGGGTAAACAAGGTGAGCGAGCCCTTTCAAGCACTCAAATTTGGTCAGTTGGGTTTGCGCCTTAGCGTGGTGCCATTTGATATCACAAGGTGGGCATATTTGTGGCATTCGCTGAATTAGATCGCTAGAGAACTCATGGCTCACCTGTGAGCCAACCATGTCGTAATGCTCTGCAATTATGTCTTTGAGAACGAAACAGGCAAGCTCCGCATCAATACCGACCGCGGTTATCTGGCACAAATCACCACGAAGTAAACCTACTTGCAGCATCGCGACGGATTTGGAGAGATCAGCGGTTCGATTTTGAGTGATGTTGATAATGCGGATGTTGCTTTTGAATTTCTTCGCTAAGCGAGTCAGCGGCTGCGCGACATGTGAGTTCGCGGCAGGATCGTTAACGAAGAAGGTGATCTGGTATTCGTTCATGAAAAGTTTAAGTTCGACAATGCTTAATAAAGACTTTATCGATACTCAACAATACCTCTTCCATGGGAATGAATAAGGTTTTAGCTGGGTCAAATCGGTTTGGTTGTTCGATGTCGATATCAGAGACGATCAACACTTTGTCTGCGAGGGTAATATCTTGGGCGGTCAGTAAGTTTTCAATACCCATAGCGCCTGCGTCTCAACCTTGATTGAAACGTTGAACTTAGGGGCTGTTTTATTTAGAGCATCAGCTGCCATATAGGTGTGCGCAATGCCTGTAGGGCACGCAGTTACCGCTACAATTCTCATTATTATTCTCGGCTTAATCTCGTCCCTGTTACGTTACATAAGCTACCTTTCACAAGCTACCTTGCAAAAGCTATCTTGTATGGGAACTTCAGTATAGAAAGCTCGCATAGAGGAGGGACGATATGTTTATGGGTTCTGGGGATTTTATGGATTGCCGTTTTTTATTCCAAGGTGAAAGTCACACTCTGAGCTCTTGGTTACAATAATCCAGTTAATGCACCTTTCGTCCTATATATTGAGTGCCTTCACACCGTTAATCTTTTCATCTTATTAACCTTATTCCTAGGTTAACAGACACTAATTATTTCAGTCTGAATGCAGGCGAGGCAGAGCAACATATGGATATCACCAATATTATCGAGCCCGAGATTATCTGCTTGGAACTACAAGCAGACTCTAAACAGGCGGTATTTGAAGAGCTTGTCGAACTGCTCGACCGTGCCGGTAAGCTCTCTAATAAAAGTGTATTCCTTGATGATATCTGGAAGCGTGAAGCCATTGGTAATACGGGCTTTGATGATGGTATTGCGATTCCACATGCGAAAAGTACTGCCGTCGCTAAACCTGCTGTCGCAGTAGGCATTAGCCGAACGGGCATTGATTATGGTGCTGATGGCGGTGAACTCTCCGATGTGTTCTTTATGCTCGCTTCACCAGACAACAACGACGACCATCATATCGAGGTACTGGCTCAGATCTCGACCAAACTGATCGAAGATGGCTTTGTTACAAAATTAAAGGCAGTCGAGTCGGTCGAAGAGGCTCAAGAGCTGTTTCTCGAAGCCAATTCAGATTCCTTCGACAGCTACGCTTCTAGCCATCATGAAGTGTATGTCGAGCCGCTCAGTCCTTGGGCACAATCTCTCAATAGACTCAAAGAACACCTGTTATATGGCACTTCGCACATGATCCCATTCGTGGTTGCGGGCGGTGTGTTGTTGTCTTTGTCGGTGATGATGTCGGGTCACGGCGCAGTACCAGAGAGCGGTATTCTTGCAGATATCGCGCAGATGGGCATCGCAGGCTTAACTCTCTTTACTGCCGTATTAGGTGGTTACATCGCGTATTCAATGGCCGACAAACCGGGTTTAGCGCCCGGTATGATTGGTTCTTGGGTTGCGGTGAATCAATACAATACCGGCTTTCTCGGTGCAATTGTGGTCGGTTTCTTCGCTGGTTTTGTGGTGAATCTACTTAAGAAGATCAAACTGCCAGACAGCATGATCTCGCTGAGCTCTATCTTCATCTATCCATTAGTCGGCACCTTCGTGACCTGTGGTGCGGTGATGTGGGTGATTGGTTCTCCTATTGCCCAAGTGATGCTAGAGATGAACCAAATGCTCACTGGCATGGCCGGATCAGGAAAAGTGGTGTTGGGTAGCATTTTGGGTGCGATGACTGCCTTTGATATGGGCGGCCCGATCAATAAGGTCGCAACGCTGTTTGCCCAAACTCAGGTTAATACTCAGCCATGGTTGATGGGGGGCGTCGGTATTGCGATCTGTACGCCACCATTAGGCATGGCTCTGGCGACTTTTATATCGCCGAAGAAGTTTAAACGAGACGAACGCGAAGCCGGAAAAGCCGCAGGCATCATGGGAATGATTGGCATCAGTGAAGGTGCGATTCCTTTTGCAGCCGCCGATCCTGCGCGCGTTCTGCCTGCTGTTGTTGCTGGTGGCGTAGTTGGTAACGTGGTCGGCTTTATGTTCCATGTAGTGAACCATGCACCATGGGGCGGCTGGATTGTGCTGCCGGTGGTGGATGGCAAGATTGGCTATATCGTCGGCACGCTCGCAGGGGCTCTAATGACAGCCCTGATCGTGATTCTTCTGAAGAAGAACGTGGTCGAAGGTGAAGTGAATTCTAATCAGTTGACCGGTGGTTCGGTGACGGAAGAAGGGAAAGCGGATGTACTTGCAATCACTTCCTGTCCATCGGGTGTTGCCCACACTTTCCTGGCTGCTAAGTCTCTGGAAAAAGCGGCGTATCATCTTGGGGTTCGGATTAAAGTCGAAACACAAGGTGCCAACGGAATAGGTAATCGCATTACCCAGAAAGACATTGAAAGGGCGAGGTTGGTGATCTTTGCTCACGATGTGGCGATTAAAGAAGTTGAACGCTTTGCGAACGTGAAAACCTTGGATGTCAGTACTAAGGAAGCAATGCTTAATGCTCAGGCGTTGATCATGAGAAAGGTGTAACTCTTTAAACCGCAAAGTTTATCATCTATAAAGTTAACTAGATCAAAACTAAAAAGACTCCGCTCAGGCCGGTTAAGGCGAAAGTGGAGTCTTTTTGTATCGCTTTCCAATGGATAAGTTCAGCCCTTAAAAAGGGTGGTACTTAAATACGTCTTCAACCATAGAATTAAGTAAATCGATATCGTCACAGGTTTTGGCGTAAGTACGCAGGCCTGCGATCTGAACCTGAACATGACGAGCAAGTTGCGTCGGCTCGCGCTCTTTACTGATCTCACCCAGTTCTTGCGCTTCTGTAATCAACTTGGCGAACTCACCTTCCATGATCTTTAGTGATTTCTTCGCTTCTGCTAATAGCTCTGCATGTTCATCAGTCAGTTCTGCGACCGTTTTAGCCAGCATACACATGCCATTTGGCGAACTTTGTTTTGATTCGACCACCGCACGTTTTACAAAATTTTCGAGCGCTTTGATTGGAGAATCCGTTTCGCTGCGGAAGCGGTTCAGATTGAGGATGCCAAGTTCGGTATAGCGAGCAAGCGTCTCTTTAAACAAACCTTCTTTGCTGCCGAACGTCGCGTAGATGCTGCCCGGACGCATATCAATCACGTCTTGCAGGTTACGCATAGAAGTCGCATGAAAGCCCTTTTCCCAATACAGGTTCGTTGCTTTATCTACTACATCTTGTCTATCGAACTTCGCTGTCTTGGCCATAACATCTACTTCATTAATCTGAACATATGTTCAATATTTTATGCTGAACGCCCGTTCTAGTAAAGAAGAGCCAGCAAGAAAGTAAGCCGCTTGGTTTAGTTATTTGCTAAGTATTTGAAATGAAGTGGTCATCTTGTCGCTATAAGGCTGTAATTTACGCGTCGACTACTTCTACGGTTTTATGTTGCGCGCCGTAATAGGTGCCTTCATCGATGGTATACATCAAGGTTTCTTGGCACTCTGGGCAATCGAATTCTTCATTTGGTTCGATAGCGGCTTCTTCTACCCATTCCCATCTGATATGTTCTTCGCAAGCGGGGCATTCCATAAAATATCTCTCAGTTGTTGTCGCATATTTATTGCGAATCTCTACTTTAACAACTCGGCATTATACATATTTAGTTAACGAGGAATAGACAGTTAATTGGCGAAGAATAGGGAGTTGGTTAGCGGTGAATTAATAGCTAGCGAGTGTTGAATCTATAGTTATTTCTAAATATACAGCTGTCTCTGAGCACATAATTGGTGCAGCTCTACCCCTTTTGGATAGTAAGAAAAATGTCAATTTTCAGTCGCTTACGTCAATAATATGTTGTTGCACATTTTTTTCGTTCACTAAAGTTGCATAGCTAACAGTTTTATCGATAAATCAATGTACTTTATAAGGTTAAATGTTACCTTCACCGCCTACCGATCTGCGTGGCACGGTAATTGAACTGCATTGATTAAGTTGAATAATTATACGATCACCATTGAGGCGCATTCGCTAGAAATGTGCCTAGTGAGATGACCGAGAAAGATTTGTTAGCTGCTAGGGAAATAAAAATGAATTTAACCGATATGTCTTTTAAGCAAAAAATCATCGCTTTGCTTACTTTACCGATCTTAGGGTTTTTATGGCTTAGTGTTTCTGCGATATCCAAAGGCGTAGAAACCACCAGTGAAATGTCTTCATTGAATCAACTGACACGCTTGTCGGTTGTATACAGTGAATTGGTGCATGAGTTGCAGAAAGAGCGCGGAATGACGGCTGGTTTTATCGGCTCACAGGGTACTAAGTTTGTTAGTGAGCTACGAGCACAAAGAACCAGTGCGGATAACAGACGCAATCAGAGAACCGAATACTGGCAGTCTGCAGAAATCGACTTGCCGCAAATCTCTCGTTTGAATACTGAAATTAGCCAAAGCCTCAATCAAATTACTTCAATTCGTAATCGCGTCGACTCTCAGTCGATCCCGCTTTCTGAAGCTTTGGGTTACTACACCAAACTTAACGCAAAGCTACTTAGCGTATCAGCCTTGATCGCTGAGCTAAGTTCTGACGCCACCATCACGACTGAAACCATCGCTTATTATAACTTCCTTCAAGGTAAAGAGCGTGCGGGTATCGAACGTGCGGTCCTTAACAACACTTTTTCCAAAAATGAATTTGGCCCAGGTATGCTGGTTAAATTCATCTCTTTGGTGACCGAGCAAAATACCTATTTCTCGAACTTTGAAGTTCTGGGTAACCCAGACAATGTTCGCTTTTTTGAACAACAATTGAATGACCGCTCGGTCGCGGAAGTCGAGAAGCTTCGCGATGTGGCTGAATCGAAAATGAGCGGATTTGATGTCGACCCTGTGTACTGGTTCGCGCAATCAACGGCGCGCATTGTTCAGCTGAAAAAGACAGAGAACCAACTGGCAGACTCTCTTATTGCATTGACTGATCAGAAAACTCAGCAAGCTCAATCAGCAATGATGGGCAGTATCACGATGTTTGTTGTGATCACCCTGCTTGCGACCTTTATTAGCTTTAAAGCCATTACAGATTTAACAACTCGAGTTAAAGATCTAACGCGTGTACTTTCTAAAGTCCGTCATGATAATGATCTAACCGTTCGTGCGACTTACGAAGGTAACAGCGAATTGGGTCAAATTTCGTCATCGCTTAATGAAACACTAGAGAAGTTCTCTGGGGTTATTGATAGCTTGTCTCGATCTAGCCTAACACTCGCTTCAGCAGCCGAAGAGACAGCGCAAACTTGCCAATATAACTCTAATACTTTGGTTGAGCAGCAAGACCAAATCGGCTTGATTGCGACGGCGACAGAAGAGTTATCAGCAACGGTAAATGAGGTGGCGGCTAAAACTCAGCAGACAGCAAGTTCCGCTAAACTGGTCGATGAGCAGTCTCAAGAAGGTTTGAGTACGGTTCAAAACTCTTACCACTCTATCGAAAAACTGGCATCTGAAATTAATGATCTAGCGGAAAAGATCACGCACTTACACGAGAGCAGTAATAACATCAACAGTGTGATTGATGTGATTAAGTCCGTCGCTGAACAGACTAACTTGTTAGCATTGAACGCGGCAATTGAAGCGGCAAGAGCGGGTGAGCAAGGTCGTGGATTTGCGGTAGTGGCTGATGAAGTTCGCACGTTAGCACAGCGTACTCAGCAGTCGACAGCTGAAATTGAAGGTTTCATCAGCTCGTTACAGTCTGATGTGCAAACCGCGTTTAATGTGATTGATAACAGTCAGAAGATGTCGTCTAAAGCGGTTGAGGATTCAAAAGAGGTGGAACACACCTTACAAGGTATCTCAGCATCGGTGAGCGAGATCTTTAGCATGACTGAGCAGATCGCAACCGCTACCGAAGAGCAAGCGGTAGTGACTCAAGATATTGCTCAAAACGTCATGGCAGTAGAGCAGAAGTCGACAGAATCTACGACAGGTGCAACGCAAATCGCTGCAACAGCCAAAGAACAAGCTCAGTTAGCAGCTTCATTGAAAGATATTGCGAGTACGTTTAAGAGCTAACTAGCAAGCACTCCAATAAGAAGTAAAATGCCCGTTAGTCTCTACTTTTAATAGCAGGACTAACGGGCTATTTGTATCTGCTGTCTTCTAAATGGCAACAGATAGTCTATTCAATGGGGATCTACCCCATAAACCAAGACACGAAAATCAACGCACCAAAACCAAATGTCGCCATTAATGCCGTGTCGCCACCGGCTGCTGTGTAGCTGCCTTCGGTTTGTAGGTGAGGGAAGTCAGGTCTGCGAACCTTAACTACCATTGCGAGTGGGCCCCAGATAGCTAGGAACACCAGGACCATGCCTGCATAGTCCAGCATGCTTACAAACTGGCTAGCGAACAGCTCAGCTAATACCAAAGGTAAGATGAAGGTTAGCGCATAAGCCAACGCTTTGTTGTTGGTCACCGCATCTTTGTTTTGGTCGTAAAGCGCCATCGACACGCCGAGGAAAGAAGTCACCAAGGCCAGAGCAGAGAACAGAGCGATCACCACTTTCAACCAAGCAGATTGGCCGCTGAACGCAGAGATCAACTCAGAGATATTGTGGAACTGGCTTATCGCGTCTGTGCCAAGGTTGCCGATAATCGCGAATAACCAAGTTAGGTAGCAAATTAATGGAATCACTGAGCCTAGCAGAATCATATTGCGGATCTGCTTTTGAGTTGCTTCACGGTTGTAGATAACCAGTGACGGGATCACCACCATAGAGGCAAAGCTAGTAAAGATAACTGCGCTGTATTGCACCACGTCGTTGGCCGTGTATTGGCTGGTTTGAGTTAGGTAATCAAGGCGAATGTTGCTAAATAATGACGCGATAACGATAAACAGCATCACGACCATCAAGATGAATAGCCCGCGATTCAGTTTGTCGATATAAGACTTGCCCGAGACGACGATAGCACCCATCAATAGGCTGAAAATGGTATACGCAACGGATGCTGATACATCGACACCAACGTCGAGCAGTAGCTTATGAATGATGTCACCGACACCCAAGATATAAGCGATCAACATGCATACTAGCAACAGGTAAAAGAGTGCATTGATAAAGTGTTTACCTTTGCTGCCCAGAGTGAGGTAAGCAACACTGCTCATGCCACTGTTGTCTTTAGTTTTAGTGCATGCTTCTGCCAGGAGGAGTGCAGAGTATGTGGTGCCGATAAAGATAAGTAGCATCAGCACTGAGCTGATCATGAAGCCAAATTGGGCCAACACCATGGGAATAGCGAGCATGCCAGCCCCTAATGCAGTTCCTGACAGAATCAAAGAACTGCCGAATAATTTCATATTCAAGAAAAACAACCTCAAGCGAGCCAATTAAATTTTGTTTGGATTGTAAATAATTGTTTCCAAGACTAACAAAATACTCAGTAAAGTTAGGGGTTAATTTCTAATAAATTTTGAATTTTTCTAAAAAATTTAAGCAGGAATTTCTGGTGTATATGTGTGGTTGATTTAAGTATTCACTCGGTGAGTTTATTTATCGTTTAGTTAACGTTCGTCCATTATTGAATGATTTAGAAATTGGCAAAATTCAGTTAAAAAGAAGTATGTTTATGAGCTAATTGTTTTCAATTCATCAAGTTTAATACTTCTCCTTTCCTGAATCCCGTTCAGGTAATGTCGATGACTAACCGTTCTATGGGTAAAAGACACGCTCAGATCGCTTTATCAATTTGAAGGTAAATAGGTAAAGAACGAGAAAAGTGTCGAAAATTCTGTTGACCTGACTACAACTTCATAGTTTATCTTTACTACTGAAATGAGGGAGAAGTGGATGTATCGCATATCTGAATTAGCGGAGCTCGTTGGCCTGAGCCGTTCAACGCTTTTGTACTATGGAAAGTTGGGTTTGATAGAAGCTCAACGCACCAATAATGGTTATCGAAGTTATTCCGAACGCGACTTGCAGCGTGTGAAATTGTTGCAGCAGTTACAAGCGGGTGGACTGACGTTGAAAGAGTGTCAGGCGTGTTTGGATGCCAAGGTTGACCGCTCCTTGTTACAAAACCGACTCGAACAATTGGACGAAGAGATCGCTCAGAAACAGCGTTCGAGAGATCTTTTATCGGCCTTGTTAGGCGAGAGTGGTTTGCAAGATTGGCATGAATCGATGGACAAGGTGGCGCCTGATGCGCATCTCGATTGGCTCATTAAGCAAGGCTTTGATGAGAAGCAAGCACTGCGACTGAAATGGCTTTCAAAAGACATGAACGATCATGACCAGTACATGGCGGATTTTGAGGTGATCTTTGAGGGTTTACAGCGTTTAGGGCCAGGAACAGCGGAAGATACTTTAGCGGCGTTGGTACACGTTTCGGTTTCTCCTAAACGTGTGCTTGAGATCGGTTGTGGTAAAGGTATTGCCACCTCTGTGTTAGCGAAAGCCTTAGTAGAACATCAAGTGGATGTGCAAATAACGGCGGTAGATAATGATCAACCGAGTTTAGATGTTCTGACTCAGCAAGCACAGGTTCTTGGCTTAGAAAGCAACGTCAAAACCGTATGCGCGAGCATGATGGATCTGCCGTTTGAAGCTAAGTCGTTTGACCTAATTTGGTCGGAAGGCAGCGCTTACATCATGGGTGTTGAAAAGGCGCTAAAGCAGTGGCGAAATTTACTCAGTGATGACGGCATATTGGTCGTTAATGATTTGGTGTGGAATACCGAACAACCTAACGAATCGAGCAAAGCGTTCTGGCAGAAAGAGTACCCGGACATGACGACGGTTTCCGAGCGTATTAAACAGGCAAAAGCAGCGGGTTATGAAGTTTTGGATCACTTTGCAATGAGTGACGCTGGTTGGCTTGCGTATTACCAGCCCTTTCAAAAGCGAATAGAAGCGCTTAAAGCAACGATGCCGAACTCAAAAGCGCTCGTCGATTGCGACAATGAAGTTAAACAATTTTTCGATAGCAGCACATCAAAGAACGGTTTGGGTCAAGAGCCTTCGAAAGGTTCTGAACAACGTGATTTTGATTATCAGTTCTTTGTGCTCAAGAAATTAAAGTAAATGAGTAACACCATGAAATTTAGGCAATATAATTCAAATGAAATCGAAACGATCACTCAAGTTTTCACTCAAACCTTTACGGATTCAGAAGGTGAGAACGAAGGTAAAACTTTGGGTGAGCTTGCCAACGATCTTTTAACGACCACAGCTCCGACAGAGCTATTTTGCTTTGTTGTTGAAGATGATTCTAGTGAGTCGGATTCGGATAGTACGATTGTAGGCTCGATTATCTTTACGTCGCTTTCATTTGACGATGAAACCAAGGCATATTTGCTTTCGCCAGTCGCGGTGAGCACTCAGGTGCAAAAGCGTGGTATTGGTCAGCGCCTGATTAACTCCGGTTTGCAGCTCCTAAAAGAGCAGGGTATTGAGCTTGCAGTGACGTACGGTGATCCTAACTACTATTCAAAAGTGGGCTTTGAGCAAATTACCGTTGAGCAAGTCCCTGCGCCCTTTGAATTGAGTTTCTCTCACGGTTGGTTGGCTCAATCGTTGACTGGTGGTGAAATTAAAGTAACAAGTGGCAAGTCGAGCTGTGTTAAAGGCTTGGCCCACGCAGAATATTGGTAGCCGCTTGCAAAAAAATTGAGAAAAAGAGAAAGCCCATCAGGTGTTGCCTGTTGGGCTTTCTTGTTATGAACGAAGACATTCTTCTGGCTTCAATGTATAAATTGAACAACTGTTCAAAATAACGCTTGAACGATCGTTCTTGTTTGATCTATATTGTTTTTACACCAACGGAGAACATTCATTAATTGCTCCGTGATTGAATAACTTTAGAACCGAAAATTGATAGGGATAGAGCAATGAGCAACTTCAAAATTCACTCAGTAGAATCCGCGCCAGAGCAAAGCCAACCTATTCTTGAGGGCGCTAAAAAGCAGATGGGCAGAGTGCCGGGCTTGTTTGGTGTGTTGGCTGAATCTCCAAACACACTTAAGGCTTACACTCAGCTTCATCAGGCGTTTAGTGACTCATCTTTCGATGCTGAAGAGCTAACGGTTGTTTGGCAAACCATCAACGTTGAACACGAATGCCACTACTGCGTTCCTGCACACACTGGCATTGCACATTCAATGAAGGTTGATCCTGCAATCACCGAAGCACTGCGTAATCGCACAGCTTTACCCACTGAAAAGCTGCAAGCCCTGCATGATTTTACGCTGAGCATGGTACGTAACCGCGGCAATGTGCCTGAAAGTGAAATGGCAGCATTTTTCGAAGCGGGCTACGGTCAGCAACAAGTGCTAGAAGTGATTCTTGGCCTGTCTCAGAAAGTGATCAGTAATTACGTAAACCACGTTGCTAAAACGCCAGTCGACAAAGTTTTTGAACAGTTCGCTTGGCAAGGGTAATCGTATTTAACTAACCACCGTATTTAAGCAACTCAAGATATGATAATGATGAAAGCCCCACTCAGTTGAATGGGGCTTTGTTGTTTTGGTCTAAATGGTAATTAGAAAGGTAACCTAACGCACGTGCTTAGCGATTATCTTCGCTAGTGTCACAACCCCTTCTTTCCACTCTTTGCTCTCTTCAATGTTGGCAACAGTAAAGCGCAAGCAGTGTTTATATTGGTCGTTGGTGCCAAATACTGTTCCGGGTAAAATCCCCAACTTATGCTTTAAACAGTCTTGATAGACCGCGTAGCTATCGACCGATTCAGGCAGTGTTATCCAGTTTAAAAAAGAGCCTTCCGGTTTTGATAGGTGGTATTGCCCGACAAGGCGTGGGTGGCTATCTAGTGCTTGTATTAACAGGCTTTGGAATTGCTTTTGGTTGGTTTGGTAGAGCCGTTTCATTTTGGATAAGTGGCTGCGATATTTACCGGTAGTGAGGAATTGCCCCACCGCGGATTGCATCAGGTTTGAGCTGCCCATGTTGTCGCATAAAAGGTACTTTTCGACTAAAGGTTGGTAGCGACCCGATAGTAACCAGCCGATTCGCAAGCGTGAGTCTAAGGTTTTAGACAATGAATTGACGTAGATGACTCTATCTTGGTCATCAAGCTCTTTGAGGCTAGCGATTGGTGGATCGAATGCCAAGCTACCGAACACATCGTCTTCGATAATTGGCAAAGATCCGGTGATCTCCAGTAATGCTTTTCGATTCGCCAATGGCATCCGTGAACCGGTTGGATTAGTAAAGTTTGGCGTTAGCAGTAAGGTTTTCACTTCCCATTTATCCAGTGCACTTTGTAGCGAAGGAATGTCAATACCGTGGCTAACGCTGCTTGGGATTTCAAGGGCTTGCAATCCAAGTGATTCAAGTAAAAGTAGATTACCGAAATAACAGGGCGACTCGACCGCCACGATGTCGCCGGGCTTGGTGAGCGCACGCAAAGCTAGACTGATCGCCTGTTGAGCACCATGAGTAATTGCAATCTCTTTCGATCCCGCAGGCACACCAAGATCATGAGTGATCTTTAACAATTGCTTTACTAATTGTTCGTCTCCAGGAGGCAGTTGGTAATAACCGGGAAGTTGAGTTTGTAAACGGCTATGGCGACCGATTTCGGCATACAAACTTCGAATCGCAGGGTTGTTGATATTCGGGTGGGCCGAGCCTGCCAATAGTTTCAGACGACCTTTTGGACGAGAGAGTACCGATTTAGTGACAGACAATAGATCGACTTTTTGAGGTTGGCTTGATGCATCCCAGCTGGTGGTGCTCGGTGCTTTCACGCGATAGCCTGATTTAGGCACAGAATAAACCCAGCCTGTCGCCTCCAGTTCTTGATAGGCACGAATCACGGTATTTTTACTCACACCAAGCTGTTCGCTTAATTGACGGATTGAGGGAAGACGATCGTCTGGATGAAAAAGTCCCTTATCGATCTGAGCCTTAATATGTTGTTCGGTAGCAAGGTATTTATTGCCGCTGAGTTCTGCTTCCACGTGTTTCTCCCTCGTTGCACACTCTCAATCTGTAACCATATAAAGTGTTATATCTGTATCTTTATTAGTTATCTGTACCCAACTAAGGTAACAGCATTGATGAATAGTTGACCAGAGGTTTGTAATGCTGATTAAAATGATTCCGTTTGTGTTTGTAATATTGTGGTCGTCAGGTTTTGTCGGCGCACGTCTTGGTGTGGAATACGCGGAACCCGCAACATTACTTTCATTGAGGATGGTGGCCAACGTGGCGCTGTTCTTGGTTTTGATTGCAATCCTTAAGCGTCGTATTCCTCGTGGTCGAGCATTCTTCCACGCAAGTGTGGTTGGCATCTTGATTCATGGTTTCTATCTTGGTGGCACCTATCTGGCGATTGATATAGGTATGCCCGCCGGGTTGAGTTCTCTACTTGTTGGCTTACAACCGATTCTTACCGCATTGATTATGATCAGCTGTACTTCGCAGCGTTTTAATTTTGCACAGTGGTTGGGGTTAGCGCTTGGTTTTGCGGGTATTAGTTTGGTGTTGATGGGCAATATTGAATGGCAGTCAGACGACCAAAAAGGCTTGGCAACGTTATTGTGTTTGGTTTCTTTGGTGGGTATTACCTGCGGCACTTTGTATCAGAAGCGCTTCTGTCAGGGGACAGATATGGTCGGCGGTGCGATGGTGCAATATTTGGCTTCTGCCGCGTTGTTTCTGCCGTTCGCAATGCGTTACGAAACTATGCAAGTGAACTGGACTGTAGAATTCACGTTGACTCTAATTTGGCTGGTGGTCGTTCTGTCTTGTGTTGCCATCCTTTTGCTGCTTTACATGGTAGAGCACGGTGCATCTTCAAGTGTGGCATCGGTGTTTTACTTGGTGCCACCGACGACAGCAATTCAAGCCTGGCTTATCTTTGGTGAGTCGTTCGATATCTACGGCGCAATGGGCTTCGCCTTGTCTGCCGCTGCGGTTTATCTGGTGGTGAAAAAGCCGGAATGGATTAAGGCTCGCAGGCGAACAGCGTTAGAGCGGTAAGCGTATTTCATCAAAATTAACTGGGTTTAAAGCCGAATGATAGAAACAAAAAAGAGCCTGAATATTCAGGCTCTTTCTGTATCAAATATTGGCTAGCGACTATTGATTAGCGCTGCATTAAACAAGCGTAAGCCGTTGTAAACGGTGCTTCTTGGTATTGCTTAAGGCCAGTTTCTTTGAACTTCATCATCAGAGGGTTGCGCTTAAGGCTCTCCTTGATGTCAGCAGGTGATACAACGGTTACGTCTAGGCCGTCGATCAGTTGAATTGCTGCTTCTAGTTTGAAACCAAAGCCACCGCCAGCAAATTTGCCTTTAGTTTGGCGTTGGCGAATTACAACTTTTTCTACTTGGTAATCTTCCATTAACTTTGCAAAAGAGAATTGAAAGTCTTTCATATTCTGTGTGTCGTTTGCGTCGCTAATCGCAACCTTAGAAACTCGGCAATCAGGAATGTTAAATACGCCGTCTGACAGAGAAAGAAGACAGATGACTGCATCGTTACCTTTGATTTCAACACCACAAATTTTCATGTTCTTACCTACTTATTTTAGAGCCCTACATTATGGTGTTATTTCTAACACTTCTCCAGTATTTGCGCGTATCAGCAGCAAATAAGTCTAAATCAGAGAGTATTTTAGTCGCCGAAAGTTAACCTTTGATTGAAAAAGCATCACACGAATTTACGGTATCGTTTGCTATGAGATGAAGCTCACAAAAGCTTAGCGGGATTTTATATGTGTGCTGTATATTGCGCGCGCATCCCTATTTGAAGTGTGGTTATTAATCCCAATGAATATCAATAATCTTTCGATTAAGAGTAAAATCGCGATCCCGCTGTTGGTGATTGTGATTGTTTTTTCTACCGTTACTGTGCTTAATGTCATTAGATCTAATGCTCAGGCTGCGATTAATAACGAGCTCAATAATGTGGTTCAGCCAGTGCTAGATAACCTAGAAGATGGCTACCGAGATATCTACCAAATTATCGCTTCGGCACAAGGTCTGTTGCTTGCGAAAGACCAAGCGGCGGTCGAGTACCAAAAGTTTGAATTTAAAGACAACGCTTACAAAGCGGTTCCTCGTTTTCAAAGTGTCGAAACCTTGTATCAAGCGGGCGTGTTGGACCCATCTTCACGTGGCGAGTTAGCAAAGCTTGTTAACGCGATGAGCAAGTGGGTGGCACTGCACGAGCCAATGTTCGCTGATCCAGCAAACGCAGACCAATACAATATTGATTACTCGCCAGCGCTTGACGCAGAGTTTGCGATCATTCGTACTCAACTGCGCGATATCCGAACTCTGATCGAATTGAAACAGAAAGAGCTTCGCCAGCAAGCCGATGACTCTATTGAATCGAGTAAGTTGATCATTGAAGTGGGTATGGCCGTTGCTGTTTTCGCTGCACTTTTCGCTATGTGGTTATCCAATCGGTTTATCGTTCAGCCAATCCAGAACGTAGAGAAAGCGATGAATGAGATCGCATCGGGTGACGGTAACTTGTCTCAACGTATGAAGGTCGAAGGTAATGATGAGATCGCTCGTTTAAGTTCTGCTTTCAACCAGTTTGTTGGCAAGATCCATGTCACCGTCGAACAAGTTATTTTTACATCGAATGCGGTACGCGCTGAGATGGAAAACATTAAATCGTTAACGCAAAGTGTTGCTGAATTTTCATCGAACCAACAGCGTGAAAGTGAAGTAGTCGCGGCGGCGGTTCATGAGATGCAAGCAACCAGTGAAGTGGTGAGTGGTAATGCATTAGATGCGGCAACCGCCGCCAGTAATGTTGCCAATCATGAAGTGGAATCGGCAGACACCACGCTTGGCTTGACCGTGACTTCGATTGAACGCCTTGCGCAAGATATCGAGAACGCGGGCGGTGTTGTTCAAGAGCTGGACACAGACGTGAAGAACATTGCCTCAATCCTTGGTGTGATCAAAGGCATTGCAGAGCAAACCAACCTACTTGCTTTGAATGCGGCAATTGAAGCGGCACGAGCGGGTGAACAAGGCCGTGGCTTTGCGGTTGTGGCTGATGAAGTTCGAGCGCTTGCGAGTAAAACTCAAGACAGCACTGGCGAAATCCAATCAATGATTGAACGCTTAGAAGTGGGTGCTAAACACGCGGTTGGTGTGATGACTGAAAGCAAAGTGAGTGGCGAGAAAACCATTGTTCAAGCAGGAACTGCAGCATCTTCATTGAGTGAGATTCGTAACTCAATTGGCAAGATGAATGACATGAACACACAAATTGCTACGGCGGCTTCGCAACAGTCTCAAGTGTCTGAAGAAGTGAATAAGAATGTTCAACGCATCGCTGAAAGCACCATGCAAATGGTTGAGATGGCAAGCAGCGCAGAAAATGCATGTATGGCATTGGCTGAACAGTGTGAAGCGCTAGATAGCCTTGTGTCTCAGTTTGAAGTGTAATTTTCAAAATTAGACAGACGAATATGAGCTGATAATGGTTGCTCGTATTGAGTCCCATTAATCAGCGGTGAACGACAAAAAAGCCCGCACTCTATGAGTGCGGGCTTTCTTTTTGACTAGGTGATCAGTCTTTTGACTAGGTGATCAGTTTTTAGACCTGATCAATCATTCGGTGTTAGCTGCTGCGACCGTCTTTGTATGTGTAACGGTAGTCAACTTTTACGTTCGCTTGGTAATGAATGTCACCGCTCATGTTAGTGATTTTCTTCACTTCCATATTCGCGTCATCAATCTTGAACGAATCGTATTTGGTTGTCTGTTGGAACTGTGGCAGTTCTCTTGAAAGCTCAAAAGGTGTTTTTGCGCTTAACTCATCCATAAGGTTGGTGCCTGCATCGTATGCTTCCGCTTCAGTAACAAATGTATCAGATTTTAGCGTTGTTTCTTGAATTGTTGTTTTAGTTGCTGCAAACGCAGTGGTGCTGAGTACAAGAGTTGATGCAAGTATGATTAACTTCTTCAAAGGGATACCTTACTTTGTTGTACCAGTGTTTTAGAGATTCTCACCCTAGCAATAGGGGATGAGGTTAATGTTAGGACAAAAATATGGTTCTGTAAGGGAATGACTATAGGTGCCGAAGATTAATGCACAGCGCATACCAAGCAAGGTGACACTGATATCTAACTTCAATACACTGTATGGGTAACCAAAGTTCAGCATAAGGTAAAGGCATGGCCAATTGGGAAGGGGTAAGTGAGTTTGTTGCAGTGGCAGAGCGTGAAAGCTTTACTGGTGCGGCGCAGAAGCTCGCTACGTCGGTGGCTCAAATCAGTCGTAGAGTAGCAAACCTCGAAGAACGACTCGCAGTGAAACTGCTCAATCGAACGACTCGAAAGGTGTCTCTTACAGAGGCTGGGCAACTCTATTACCAACAATGTAAGTTGTTGGTCGAAGGTTTAGAAATTGCTGAGCTTGCGGTCACGCAGATGCAATCCACACCCAAAGGCTTACTGAAAGTCACCGCGCCTGTGACTTATGGTGAGCGCCAACTCGCCCCAATACTGCATCAATTCTTAAAGCTTCACCCGCAAGTAGAGCTTGAGCTGATGCTGACCAATCAAAAGCTCGATCTTATCGATTCGGGTGTTGATGTTGCGATTCGTCTTGGCCGCTTGGAAGACTCAAGCCTTGTGGCAAAGAGGCTGTCTCAACGCCAACTTTATGTATGTGCAAGCCCTGAATATATTGAACGTTATGGCGAGCCGCATACATTATCAGAATTAAATAATCACCAATGTTTAGTCGGTGGATTTGAACATTGGCGTTTCAAAGAAAATAGACGCCCTCGCTCAGTTCGTGTTAACGGACGCATTAAGTGCAACAGTGGTTTAGCCTTGTTAGACGCAGCTAAGCAGAGCATTGGCTTGGTGCAGTTGCCTGAATACTATGTGAGTGAAGACCTTGATTCTGGTGAGTTGGTTGAGGTGCTGTCCGATTATCGAGATGACAAAGAAGGGATCTGGGCGCTTTATCCTCAGAACCGCAACTTATCTTCAAAGGTTCGCCTGCTGGTGGACTTCCTTTCTGAGCAATTGGATTAGTGTATGGCTTAAAACCTCCACCGATAAAAACGGGCTTCAGAATAGAGATTCTGAAGCCCGACGTGTTTTAGGATTAATTATCGTTTGATTACGGCTTACTAGACCGAAAATGTATTAGACGGTGAAGCGATCCACCAAGTGATACAGCTCATTTGCACGACTGTTGAGGTTTTGGCTACCTGTACGGTTTTGATTCGCGAGTTCTGCCGATTGTGAGCTTTGGTCAGAAATCACCACGATGCGTTGAGATATTTCTTGTCCTACAATATTTTGCTGTTCAGTGGCTGTCGCAATAAGCGAGTTCATGTCCATGATGGTATCGATTGACTCTTGGATTTTCGCCAGCGCCGCGGCAGCAGCGTTTGCTTCTTCCACCGTTTGAGCACTACGGTTTTGGCTTGAATCCATTGCTTTTACCGCGGCGTCTGAAGCGGCTTTGAGCTGCTCAATCATCTTGTGAATGTCGCCCGTGCTCTCTTGAGTTCGGCTTGCAAGCTTACGAACCTCATCCGCAACAACTGCGAACCCACGACCTTGTTCACCTGCTCGGGCTGCTTCAATTGCTGCATTCAATGCGAGTAGATTGGTTTGCTCTGCAATGTCTTGAATTACCGCCAACGAAGAGGAGATATTCTGCACATCGCCCTCTAAACGAGACACCACGGTGTTGGCTTCTGATACTTCGCTCGCCAGGCCTGCAACCGAATCGGCAGCTGCGTTCACTATTTGCTGCGCTTCTTTTGCGTTGCCCTCTGCAAGTTTCGCTGAATCGGCCGCTTGACTTGCGTTGCTTGAGATTTCTTGCGCCGTTGTGGTCATCTCCGTCATCGCCGTTGCAACTTGTTCTGTCTCTTCACGTTGCCCTGTGGCAATTTCGTCAACCTGCGCAGCGCGCGAAGACATGCTAGATGTCTCGGCTACTACTTGCTGACCCACATCACTTACGCTGCGAATGATGGTTTGCAGGCTTGCTACAAAGGCATTGAAGTTCTCGCTCAGTTTAGTGAACTCTGGCGCTTTGAAGGTTTCCATTCGAGCGGTTAAGTCAGCTTCGCCACTCGCGAATGCGCTGATTGAACGGTCAAACTGCTCAAGTGGCTTCATAATTGTTCGGTTAACTGCTACTGCAAACACGGCAACCACAAGGGCGATTAATCCACAGAAAATAGCGATGGCAGTCAGTGAGCTTTGTAGTGCAGCATTTGAGCTCTCTTTCATCTCTGCGATGACCGCATCGATGTCGTCAGTATAGAAGCCTGTACCTAGCATCAAGTCCCACTGGGGAACGAATATCGAGTAGCTCAGTTTCGGTAGGGCTTCGGATTGACCAAGTTTTGGAAAGTAGTAGGTGGTGAATTCACCAAGCTTTGAGTTCTTGATCAAGTCACGAATCAGGTAGTTGCCTTTTTTGTCTTGCAGGTCGTAGTAGTTGTTACCAATACCATCGTTGTTTTGTCCAACAACCACTCGAACGCCTTTAGAGTCGTAGCCAAAGATGTAGCCAGATTCGCCATATTCGAGTGTTCTTAATGTTGGTAAGGCTTCTTCTAATGTTGCACCTCTATCCAAAAATGGGCTGATCGAAGAGTAGGCCATTTGTAGATACGCTTTGAGTTCCTTTTCTTTCATCGCCATCATATTGCTACGCGTCGATTCAACTTGCTGTGCGGTTAGCTCGGTGCTCTTCATATACGTCACGCTCATCATGCCAATTGCCATTAGTAGCAACGGAATGAAAGAGAGAATATAAAGGCGGTTTTTGATGGTTAGGGTCATGTCACGCTTCCTGTGTGATTATCTCATGCAATTTTCAACACATTATTAATGTGGTTTTAAAATGTAAATGGACTTGTTGTTGAATTGTTATCCAGAAATATTTTTGTTTTATAAACATGATGGCGGTTAGGTTTTTGACGTTAGAAGCCTTGCAACTAGGGGCTTAATGATAAAAAGAGCGGTTTGTTACGATGCTTTTGAATTTGGCGCTGCTTTGGTAGAATGCGACGCTTTGTAGCACCCTGCTATGTCTATTCGTTAAGTGAGAAAGATTCATGAACAAAAGCCATGTGACTATTGGTTTAACTAACCCAAAGAGCCCGACAAACGTTGGTGCTGTTATGCGCGCGGCTGGTTGTTACCAAGTCGACGAAGTTAAATACACAGGGCAACGCTACGAAAAAGCCGCTAAATTTCATACCGATACCAAGAGTGCTGCGCGTACTATCCCACTAACGGGTGTCGAGTCGTTTTTGGATAACCTTGATTCAGAAACGAAAATTGTTTGTGTAGAACTCGCTGAGGGTGCAACACCACTGCCGCGTTTTAAACACCCAGAAAATGCCATCTATATCTTTGGCCCTGAAGACGGCTCTATTTCTCAAGATGTCGCCGACAGAGCCGATCATGTTGTGTACGTACCAACGGTTGGCTGCATGAACTTGGCAGCGACAGTGAATGTGCTGCTTTATGATCGCCTTGCTAAGTCAGATGAAATGGATGAGAGCAACGAGCTGATTAAGAAAAGCCGCGATAACCGTAATCACCTGCTGATCAAAGAAAAGTAATTCTCTGCTTCTAGTGTTATCTATCCCGTACGCAATCGGATATTATCTTGAGTTCATCATCAGATAATTGAAGGGTTAGATAACACCATGGAAGACAAGCAATTACTTGCCGCGCTACAGCAACACTCTGTCCTCGATCTCTATCAGTTATTCCAAGAAGTTGGTCAAAACTGCTCTTTGTATGCATTACTAGAGAGGTTATCTTCCCTTAAAGAACATCATCAACTGAGTACTCGTCTTAGCCCTTTTAAGCCTCATATCGAAGGATTGCTAGCTCAATTTGATAGCGCCACGCCAGATAGCGAGATCCTCAAGGCAGTCGCTCTTCAGTCTGAGATTCAGCAACGAGGCCACAGTATGAGTCGTTACATCATGACATCAGATAACCATCGCCATTTTTCCCCAAGTGCAGACCTAGTCATGTTTGGTGATTCGATCACCGAATGGGCCCCGTGGGCGGATATCTTTCGCGATGTTTCGATGGTCAACCGTGGCTTAGCGGGTGACACCACAACTGGCATGTTGCGCCGTATTGATACCACGTTGAATGTGAAGCCAAAGCTGGTGTGTTTTATGGCAGGGATAAACGATTTAGCTCAGGGTTATGATGTCGACCATATCTACCAGAACTACATTGATATGCTTAAGGTGTGGCAAGAAAATGAGATTCGCATATTGGTGCAATCAACGCTTTATGTTGGCTCTAAACTGCAAGGTTTAAATCCGTCGGTTGAACTGCTCAATAGCAAGCTAAGCGAGTACTGTACACAGCAAGGCATTGCGTTCTTAGATGTGAATTCAGTATTGTCGCCTAACAAGCTGTTGTCGAACAAGTACTCGTGTGATGATCTGCATTTGAATGCGAAGGCTTATCAAACTTGGGCTGAGATACTTCAACCTACGATAGCTGAGCTACTAAAATAGACTCACGCAAAACGCTAGCTAGACCGATAAACAGCTTAGCTAATACAAGAAAAGCCAAACCCTAGATTTGTTTCGCGAACCATAAGGACATCAATGTGAACCTAAGACAATTGGAAGTCTTTTACGCCATTATGCAGACCGGAACCGTATCTGGAGCCGCGCGCAGCTTGCATGTGTCGCAACCAAACGTGACCCGTATTTTGGCGCACACGGAGCAACAACTTGGGTTTGGCTTATTCGAACGAGTTAAAGGGCGGTTGGTGCCAACGGTTGAGGCAAAAACCTTACTGCCAGAAGCGGAAAAGGTGTATCAGCAATTGGGGCAATTTCGATCTCTGACCAACAAAGTGAAGCAAGGCCATCAGCATTTACGCATTGGTGCGCCGCCGATTTTAGCGACTAAATTACTGACTCCGGTAATCGCCCAAATGTCTCGCGAGCAAAATGGCAGTAAGCAAGATCTCTCTTTTGAGTTGCTGACAGCAAACCGTGATGAACTGTGCGCTGGGTTATTAAAGCATGAGCTTGATATTGCTATCGCGTTTGGCGATGAAGCACCGCCTGCGATATTAAGTGAAACGCTATTAACCGAATCACTAAAGGTTTTGGTTCCTTCCAATACGGTTGATCATTTCCCCGCGGAATTAACGTTAGATGATCTGATCAATTATCCGCTGCCAATCATCGGGCTCGATAGCCGCGATCCATTAGGCCTCCTGTTACATCAACGCCTTATTGCACGTGAGCAGCATTATCACCACCCGATATCTGTACGTGGGTATAGCGCCGCTGCGGAACTGGTCAAGCACCAAGCGGGGTTTGCGATTGTTGATCCGTGGACGGCAGAGCAATATCAAAATGACGATGCGGTCTGTGTGTTGCCGCTTCAACCAGACATCCAATTTTCGGTATCGATGCTTTGCGCAGAGCACACCCCTCAGTCGATTTCCGTTAAGCAATTTATCGCTTCATTGAAAATCCATACTCACCCTATAACTTAAGGTTATAGGCTCGCCATAAATAGGCATTCGGCAGCTTCGAAATTCTTAATTAAAGTAAACCCATACAAGGGCTTATTAATTAGGAATACTCATGTCGATCGCTCAACCTTACCTTCTTTTTCTTGGGGATGTTACTGACCCACTCGCTGCAAAAACAGCTCGCGGTATTCATCAATGGCGACCAGAAATCTGCCTAGGTCAACTGCGTTTAACGGGTGATACCGTTTCACTGGGCTTAACGGATATGACCCTGCAAGAGGCGCAAGCGCAGGGCGCGAAGACGCTAGTGATTGGTACCGCAAATCCGGGTGGTGTTATTCCTGATTCTTGGCAGTCAACCATTATGGCCGCTGCAGAAATGGGATATGAGATTGCATCTGGCATGCACCAACGATTGAGTGAATTTTCACCGCTTGCTGACATGCAGCAACAAGGATTGACTAAGCTTCATGATGTACGCCATTTTGACGGTGTTCTTAATGTTGGTAACGGTAAGCTTCGTCAAGGTAAGCGCCTGCTTACTGTCGGAACTGATTGCTCAGTAGGCAAAATGTTCTCGGCATTAGCGATTGAAAAGTCGCTTAAACAAGCGGGAACATCCGCTCAGTTTAAAGCGACAGGGCAGACAGGTATTTTGATTGAAGGCAGCGGTATTTCGATTGATGCGGTGGTTGCGGATTTTATTTCTGGCGCAGTTGAAGCGATTAGCCCTGATTTTACCGACCACGATTGGGACATCATTGAAGGGCAAGGCTCTTTGTTCAACCCTTCGTTTGCAGGCGTGAGTTTGGGTCTTTTACATGGCGCACAAGCTGATGCCTTAGTGCTGTGTCATGAAGTTGGGCGACCACATATTCGTAACCTTCCTCATGCTAAATTACCAAGCATAGAACAGACGATTGAAGCCAACTTGCAAGCGGCGCGACTGACTAATCCAGACGCGAAGCTGGTGGGTATCTGCTTGAACACGTCGGCGATTAGCATTGAAGAGGCTGAGACATTGTGCCAAGAATGGACCACACTCTATCAAGTGCCAGTGACGGACCCAGTGCGCTTTGGTGTACAACACATTACTGATCATTTGCGACATTCACTTTAACGACTTCATCATTTCTACGTTTCCATTTGTTAAAGTGAACATTAACCGAGTGAAATTATGAAGATTACAGCTGAACCCATTATTATCGCGATGCAAACGCCTTTTCGCATCTCTCGTGGCAGTCGAACTGAGTGTCACGTTGTTCGTGTTTACATTGAACATGGTGGCAAACGAGCTCAGGGCGAATGCACGCCTTACCCACGATACGGCGAGTCATCGGAGTCTGTGTTAGCGCAAATCCAACAAGCGTCTAGCGCACTTGAAGCTATGTTTGAACGAGGCGTTACTGATCCGGCAGAGCTAAGAGATCATCTTCAGTCTTTATTGACCGGAGGGGCAGCGCGCAATGCGGTCGATTGTGCGCTTTGGGATTTTGAAGCTCAGCAGAACGACCAGACGTTTCCGAATAGCTTGTTTGAGTTGCCTGCTCAAATCGTGACTGCAATGACAGTCTCGATTGGCACGCCAGAAGCCATGGCGACTCAGACTCGAGACTATGTCGCGAATGGTGCGAAACTTCTGAAAGTGAAGCTTGACGGCGAGCAGGTGGTAGAGCGTGTTCGCGCGGTACGAGAAGCTGCGGCAGATGTTCAAATTGTATTGGATGCGAATGAAGCGTGGACAGGATTGAATCTCGAAGAGTTGTTCAATCAACTGGTAGAATTTGATATTGCGATGATCGAGCAGCCGTTACCCCAACAGCACGATGCCTCATTGGCGCACATCAAGCACCCGATACCACTGTGTGCTGATGAAAGCTGTCATACCACTTCGCAACTTTCATCTTTGTTAGGCAAATATGAAATGGTCAACATCAAGCTCGATAAAACAGGTGGTTTGACCGAAGCATTGGTACTTGCTGAAGAAGCTCAAAGGCTAGGATTTACGCTGATGTCGGGTTGTATGCTCGGTACATCGCTGGCGATGCGTGCAGCTCTGCCTATCGCCGTTCAATCTGAAATCGTCGACCTCGATGGCCCAGTCTTACTTGGTCAAGATGTAGCACCATCACTGACTTATCGAGATGGGATGATTATTCTCTAAGTTCGTTGAGCCCGTTTAATCGATGGACATGACATGAATGAAATCGTATGAGTGAAAACTTGTGCGATTTTTGCTTCAAAGTCTGAGCGATTATCTAAATTACTTCACTTTTAAGCCTCAGCAGCGCATCCACAAATTCTGCAAACCCATAGCCACCAGGCTGCGACATGACCCTGCTTGGATGGTGCTCTAGCTTATCCCAATAATGTTGAATGTTTGCCACGCCAACGGTAAGTGGAAGTGATTCGAACATCTGCTGATCATTCATTGAATCGCCGACATAGCAGGCTTGATTGTGGATTTGCTCAAGCGATAAGCCTTTATTAGCCAGGAAACGGTGCACGGCGTTTTTCTTTGAGTGTTCGCCGTACCAAGCGTTGATATGAATCGAACTTGCCGTCGCGTGTGCGCCTAAAGCGTGTATTCTTTCGAGTACCGCTTGAACAGTTTCAGGATCAACAGGCTTACGGTTTTGGCCGATATCAATCGCGACCTCACACAAGCGGTAAGATTGATCCAAAGTTAGCGATAGGTCGGGGTAACTCAACTAGATCGCTTCAACTTCTTGTTTTAGCTTAGCTTGGTTCTTACGCACTTGTTCTAGCGGTGTTTCAGATGAGAGTTGTAATGCATCATCTTGCTTCTCTAGTAAGAAGGCGCCGTTTTCTCCAAGCACGGCATCGACAGGCCAGAGCTGCGCAATATGGTCACACCAACCAGCACAGGCTCCCGTTACAGCGACCACTTTGATTCCATTGTCTCTCAGCTTTTGTAACACAATCAGGGTTTCTGGAGGGAGTGAACCTTGCCAAGTGAGCGTGTCATCGACGTCGGTTAATACCCATTCGATGTGCTTCCAGTTGTTGTCTAGTTGGTGTTCCATTAAAACTCACTTATTCCATGGATTGTTTTACACAGAGCGTATTAATTCAGCCCAATGTAGAATTAGAAGCTAACGTGATTAGAAAATACAGTGTTTAGCAAAATCGCCCGCTTCATTAGCCGTCCAGTCACCTTTAGGCTTTTCTTTCATATCCGCACACCAAGCTTCACTGCCAACCTCGGTACAAGCCATTAATTGAGTAGCAAGGAAAAGTATCAACGCGATTTTCTTCATAATAAACATTCCGTTGTGGTCTAAATTTCTGCTTATAACTGTATCAAATACCACAAGTGATTGTTATAGCTGCTAAGAACTTAAGGGCGTTAATAATGATGTGGGGTTGAGCTGAATTCGAGAGACGGTAAAGAAGGGAAGGTTTGCTTGGCTTTAAGATCGAAAAAGCCAGCAACATGTGCTGGCTTTGAAATTCTTAATAAGTGTCTATTCGTTATTTCGCTTTAACTACTTATCGATTTATACCAATTTCATCTCTTGGATGATGTCCGAAGCAATCTCTGGCTTCGTGCTTGTTGGTTTCTCGTGTAGGTCGGCTTTCAATTGTCCCTTACGGTTACTTAGGCCCGCTTCAAGTTTCTTAAGTGCTGCAGCGATAGCTGGGTACATAACATCGTCTGTCGATTTTGCTGTTACTCGTACACCTTCGTAGTTGGTGAATACTTCAACCTGATGTTGACCGTGTTCTTTAGTAATGATGATGTCGCAACTGATCAGTGATGGGAAATGGTTAGATATCTTCTCGAATTTACCTTCGATGTCTTTGCGTGACTCGTCGTTAATTGATACATGATGTGTTTGAACATTTATTTTCATAAATCATACCTTTCCAATGACTGTGTCATTTAAACGTAGCAAACATCGCATAGATTAACCAACTGAGAATTAGCACATGTGTGATTGACTTCAGTGTTATCAAATATTCTCTTGTTACTCCCTTGAAAGTCCGATGAACTGATCGCATATTATGTTTCGTGTTTTAAAGACATGTTCAAAAAAACTCCATCCTTGATAATTTGCGCTAACCTACAGCGAATTCCCAGTGAATCTCTCTTTATCGGTTTTATAATTCCGAACTTGTCACTCCATTGATTTTCTTTCCAGCTCACTCACTTTTTCTTCTTTGATTAAAAACTCAGCTTAAGTTACTAATTTATAGACACTCAACTGCCCACTCCATATTGAAGTGAAACTCTCCTGCTGTGAGTTGAGACTCGGGTATGGTAATGCGTGCTCGAATATCGACTTCTTTATTGGATGCCAGTTGATCGACAGGAAATTCGACGCCCTGACGCCAATAATTAATGTCACCTTCATAGCGAACCGGCGTTTCGACTTTGAATCGCACAAGTTCTGAAATGCGAGACTCATCAATTGAGCCTAGATCAATATGTTGCAGTTTGAGCAACAATCGAGAATCTTTGCGATTGGACTCAAGCTTAAGCGTTATCGCTCGGCCATCGTATTCTCGGCCACTGAATTTAAGCCGTTTAAGCGTATTAAAACCATCAAAGCCATTAAGATTGATGCAGAAATGCTGGAGCTGTTAGGCAGTGAAGATGGCAACACGGCGATGATCAAAGTGAGCTGGGATGAGAAGGGAATGAAGGTCTATAAGGATGGCTACTTAGCGGATTATGAGTACGGGATTGCCCCTCATGAGATGCAAGAAAACTACGAATTAGCACCTAAGTAACTCGATTCGATTGCAGAAAAGCGCCTTACTTATTAGTGGGCGCTTTTCTTTTGCTCACCAAAGCATGACGAAACTCACACTTTTCTGACAATTAATGACTCGTTATGCTAGTATGCGCCGCTTGTCTTTGTAATTGATAAAAAACGCATTACCCAAACAGTCTTTTTCTGTTTATCTGCTTGTAATGACCTCATTCAGTTTGGCCTGACTTGGCCGAACATCTGCATTTTGCTCGGACGCAAAGAGAGTAGTTCTCACTACTTCACTATGTACATTTGAGAGCACCATCTATCAAAGGCCTTTTAGAAACAGCCTAGTTAGCGTGAACTATGTTCTGCGTGAAGGGTTTCGTTTTTCCAAAAATCCCTCCGGCGGCTAAGTGAACCTTAGTTGCTGACAAATAAGGAGTCTATATGACGACTACGGTATCTACATCTGTACCTACATCTCAAGCTGCTAACGCAGCGCCCACAGAGAAAGAAGTAAACCACCCGTTTCTCTCTTTGGTTATCATGGTGATCGTTGCTGCAATTGCAACTTACTTCATCCCTGCTGGTGAATTCGAGCGAGTGGTCATGAATGGCCGCACGGTTATCGACCCAGACAGCTACACACAATTGACCAGCAACCCAACAACATTAGCCTCTTTTTTCGAATCATTTTTTAAAGGCTTCAAATCCGCTTCTGGCGTGATGGGCGTTGTGGTATTTGTGGGTGGTGCTTTTGGCATTATCAAACACATGGGTCTGTTAGACGCATCCGTTGTTGCACTAACTACTAAGCTAAAGAAGCAAGGCTTATACGTGATTGCGCCTGTGATCATGACGGCGATCTTCTTCAACGTTACCTTCACCGGTATGCGTGAACTTGATGTCATTTTCATCTCTTTGATGATCCCGATCTGTATCAAGCTTGGCTATGACGCGATTACGGCACTTGGCGTTGTTTTACTGGCAAGTTGTGCCGGTTTCGCGGCCGCTTTGGCTAACCCATTCTTTACGGGTATTGCACACACTATCGCTGAACTGCCTATGTATTCAGGCATGTGGTACCGCTTTATTGTTGGTATGTTCATGTTGTTAACGGGTGCATGGTATGTGCTTAACTACGCGCGCAAAGTTAAGCAAGATCCGACCAAAGGCTTGTTACACGGCACGGGTTACCACTATGAATCAAATGTTGAAGCGAAAACACTGACCACACGTGAAAAGCTTGCGGGCATCGCGTTCTTGGGCGTATTCGCATACATGATCTTCGGCACGTTGACGATGGGCTTTGGCTTTACTGAGATCGCAGGTGCGTTTGTGGCAATGGCGATCATTCCTGGCTTGGTGGCAGGATTGTCTCCTAACAAGATTTGTGAATATTGGACTAAAGGTGTCAGCGATGTATTAGTTGCTGTGTTGATCATCTTCTTTGCGCGTTCGGTGTTGACCATCATGGAAGACGCGAAGATTGTCGATTCGATTATCTACTATCTTGCGCAGATCATTTCTGGCAGCTCTAAGCTTGTTGCGGCGGCAGGTATCTACTTCTCACAAGCTGCGATCAACCTGTTTATCCCGTCGGGCAGTGGTCAAGCGGTGATTACTATGCCAATTATCATTCCACTGGCAGATATTGGTGAAGTGACTCGTCAAGTTGCTGCGTTGGCGTCTCAATTGGGTGATGGTATCTCGAATTACATTTATCCAACCAACGGTGGCTTGCTGGCGGTACTGGCGATTGCGAAAGTCCCTTATGGTAAGTGGGTGCGTTTCTTCTTACCGCTATTCTTGTTCTGGTCGGTGGGCGCTCTGATTTCAGTCGTGATTGCTCAAATGATTGAGTTAGGTCCATTCTAAGGCTTGGGCTTTTAATCGGATAGCTTTGCTCGAAAACATCCAACCAAATACAAAGGCAGCGAATTCGCCTGTCTCTTGATCAC
>NZ_JBFRTN010000064.1:0-23232 GCF_041474095.1 Vibrio sp. 10N.222.54.A3 | reverse complement strand
ATATTATATATTTAAGATGTTTTAATTGTTGATTTTATCATTTGTTGGAATGCTTATATCTAAGCTATAGCCTAACCTCGTCTATTTACCAGTGGCCCTACGGGTAATAAGTAAAAAACTTGCGCTTTATCATGCTTATAAAGCAAAAATCCCCACCCAATATGTATAACTCGAATGAATACATGATTGGGTAGGGGTTTGAATTAAAGCGATTAGAGATGTTTTTCACGTACTTTATATCACGTGAACATCTCGCTTTTGCTTATGGGCGCTCTCCTGCCAGTAAACGCTGTTCAATATCTGCAATGACGCCTGGTAGGTCTGCAATGGTATCGATCAGGTAGTGCGGATTTGATTTGTTTAGCTTAACGCTTGTTTTTTCACGTGCAGCCGCAAGTGTTGTCTCGTCTGCATCTAAATATTCTTGATACGTTAAGCCTGCTTCGTTCCCCGATAATACAAGTCCAACTGTCCACATCCCTGCGTTGTGACCTTCATCGATCCCCGGTGCTGCGTCGTCTACTTTTACACACGCAGCAACGCTAGTTACACCTAGGTCGATTACGTTTTTCAGTGCCATAAATGGAGCAGGGCGACCACCTTGAGGTAAGTCATCGGTCGCTACCACGTTATCTGGTCGGTAACCGTAATCTGCAGCAGCAGGGATTAGCACATCCATCACTTCACGTGGGTAACCTGAACAAGATCCGATCTTCACGTTCTTCTCTTTTAGGTTATTGACCACTTCTATCGCATTCAAAATAGGTGCTGCGTGATCGGCTACTTTCGCTTTTTGAAGAGGCATGAATGCCGCGTAGATCGCGTCAACGTCTTCACTTGTCATTGAGCGTCCGAACTGAGCTTTCCAACGAGCGTCAACAGCAGGAATTCGACCCACTGCTTGGATGTGGTCCCATTTGCCGATCCCCATAGGTTCACGCGCTTCTGCTAAATCGATATCAAAGTCGAAACCTTGTCTGAATGCTTCAACGAAAATACTGGTTGGAGCAAATGACCCAAAATCAACGATAGTGCCGGCCCAGTCAAAGATAACCGCTTGGATAGGTGATGTTGTATTCATAGTCGTGTCCTATTTCTGTTCTCTCCCAACTCAGGTTGTTCTGGGAGATGAATGATTGTTTTAGGTTATTGGTTACTTGAAATTATTGCTTCAAGGCATGCTTTTAAAGGTATTCAAAGTCTTTGCAGATTTTTGCTATCGCTTTTTCGAATACAGACAGAGCGACTTGTAGTTCGCTGCGGCTGATGATCAATGGTGGGCTCAACTGAATCACATTACCTTGTGACACCTTAAAGCTCAGGCCATCGTTTAAACATTGGTAAAGTACTGCTTCCGCTTCATCGAAAGCTCGGGTTTTGGTGATATGATCGGTGACCAATTCCACCCCCCAGAGTAGACCGATGCCGCGAACGTCACCAATGACTGGGTACTTCTCTTTCATTTGAAGCAGCTGTTCACGCACGAATGCGCTGTCCGCTTGTACTTTTTCAAGTAGGTTTTCTTGTTCAATTACTTCCATGGTGGCGAGTGCTGCCGCGCAACCGATTGGGTTTTTTTCGTGGGTGTAGTGACCAAGAGATACTTGCGCTGCCGTGTTGTATTTGTCTTTAGTGATCATGGCTGCGATTGGTACTAAGCCTCCGCCAAAACCTTTACCGATACAAAGAATGTCAGGTTCGATATCAAACGCTTGGTGTGTAAACCATTCGCCGCTACGACCCATGCCATTTGGGATGTCGTCAATGATCAATATGACGTTGTGTTTGTCACAGATCTCACGAATGCGCTTCCAATAAGCCTTACTTGGCACTTGAACGTCTGTGTTACGAACCGCTTCTGCAATGAAGGCTCCAATACCGCCTTCTTTTTCAATCACGTACTCTAGGTAATCCGCATAACGCACATCACATGTGGTCTCGTTCGCATCGCCGGAGTTTTGCCCGCGAAGCGATAAAGAGTCATTAAGCGGGAAAGCACCACGATAAGAGACCGCTGGTGGAATGCGCTCTACGCCAGCCATTAATGGCCCCATGCCTTCGCGGAAACACGCTTCGCCACCTACTGAAATTGCATCGAGTGACGCGCCATGGAATGAGTCCCACAAAGACACTACTTTGAAATTGTTGGTGACATGTCGAGCAAGTTTTAGCGCCATGCCGATCACTGATGTGCCACCGGGAGCAAACAACACGCGATTCAAATCACCACCGCAGATCTGTGTGAGTTTCTCAGCACACTGAACGGCCGTCTCATTGGTAAAGCGACGCGGTGAAAACGGCAATGACGCCATTTGCTGAGTCACTTTATTGATGATGTGTGGGTGACCATAACCTAGCTGGTGAACATTATTGCCGTGAAAGTCCATGTACTTCTTGCCCGTCGCATCTTGAATGTAGATGCCTTCGGCTGCTTCAAGTGTGTCTAGGCAAGGCGTTGACATGGCTTGATGAAGAAACACGTCAGCATCACGCTTTAACATTACTTGAGTCGCATCATCGTTTAGCGACTCGTTCCATTTTTCGCGTGCTGGCGTGGTGTTCACATCGCCTTCGCTTCGAAAGTGTGTGGCCTTTAGAACTGGCTCTGGATTGGTCGTCGTCATTATTTGATGTCCCAGTACATAGCGTTTTTCACTGCGCTAATGAGAGCTTCAATGTCTGACGGATACACTTCACCAATGTTACCGATTCGGAAGCAGTCTGCGTTTGAAACCTTGCCCGGGTAAATCACAAACCCTTGCTCTTTCAAACGGTCATAGAATTCCTTGAATTGGTAATCGCTATGAGTTGGAGAATAGAAAGAGGTGATGATAGGTGAATGAAGGTCATCATTAAGCAGTGGTTCAAAACCAAGAGAACGCATACCTGCAACCAATGTGGTTTGGTTGGTTTGGTAGCGACTATGACGAGCTTCGATGCCGCCTTCTTGTTCCAATTCAAGTAGAGCTTGGTAGAAAGCGCGCACTGTATGAGTCGGAGAGGTGAAGCGCCATTTACCATGGTTGCTTTCCATGCAGTGCCACTGGTCAAACAGGTCAAGGCTTAATGAGCGAGCTTGGCCTTTGCATTTTTCCAGTTCCGATTGCTTCGCAATAACAAAGCCGAATCCAGGTACACCTTGAATACACTTGTTTGCCGAGCTGATCATGTAATCGATACCTAAGTCAGCAATATCCATAGGGATGCCACCAAAGCTCGACATCGCATCTAAAATGACGGTTTTGTTGTGCTGCTTTGCCAATTTGGCGATGTCTTCGATTGGATTCAACATACCCGTAGTGGTCTCACAGTGCACAATCGCAACGTGAGTAATGTCTGAATCCATAGCCAATGCCGTCTCCATTTCGTTCAAGTCAGGCTGTGATGTTTCACCTGGGGAAACGACATGGCATGGAATGTTTAAGTATTCTGAGATTTGAGCAATACGAGCACCATACGCACCGTTGTCAACAACAAGAAGCTTGCCGCTTTTTGAGATAACGCTACCGATTGTTGCTTCAACTGAAGCGGTGCCGCTACCTTGCATTAGTACGCTCGTATAACCCGTTTGCTTAGTCGCCAAAGTCACTAGTTTGCTACGAATCACTTCAACAACGTCTTTGTTGTATTCATCATCCCAAGTACACCAATCTTTTAGCATCGCTTGGCGAACGGTTTCAGAAGTAGATAGAGGACCCGGTGTCAGTAGTAGGTATTCGTTTCTCATGTTCAATTCTCGTGATTTGCAATCTGGACTATACCAATATTTGCGGTTACTTTAACAACCAATTTAAACGGTCGTAAATAGCCCAAACGCTATTTTCACAAAAGCTTCATATTCAAATTTGTCACTTGTGTTGAGAAATTTTCCGATCTTTAAATTGCCATTTTTTGTTCATTTAACCGTCATAAAAGTCGATTAGGTTAATACTCGTCATCTGGTACATACCAATTCAAAGGCGTGTACTAACAACCTAAATGAATTTATGGACATAGAAGCCTCTTGGTGGGGCTTCTAGCTTCTAACCTTGGCATCGGGCCTGACTGGAGAAAATGATGAAAAACCGTTTTATGAAAGGATCACTTGCAGCATTAGTCACACTATTAGCTGGTAACGCTTATGCGGCACAGGAAGTGACGGTTTATACCGCTTTTGAAACTGACATCTTAGCGAAGTACAAAAATGCTTTTGAAAGCGAAAACCCAGACATCAACATCAAATGGGTTCGTGATTCAACAGGAATCATGACGGCAAAATTATTGGCTGAGAAAAACAACCCTCGTGCAGAAGTGGTGTGGGGCCTTGCGGGTTCTTCAATGGCTCTACTTAAGGAGGAGGGCATTCTTAAGCCTTACACACCTCAAGGTGTAGAAGCGCTGCGCTCAAACCTCAACGATCCGCAATCTACTCAAGCTTGGTATGGCAACGATGCATTCTTCAATGCGGTTTGTTTCAACGAAGCGGTAGCGAAACAACTTAACCTACCAGCACCTAAATCTTGGGATGACCTAACCAAGCCTATCTACAAAGGCCACATTGCGATGCCAAACCCAGCATCTTCTGGTACGGGCTACATGCAGGTTTCGGCTTGGTTACAAAACATGGGTGAAGACCAAGGTTGGAACTACATGCAGAAGCTAGACCAAAATATTGCTCACTACACGCATTCAGGTTCTAAGCCATGTGTTCAAGCGGGCATGGGTGAAGTCGCTATCGGTATTTCTATGGCGAGCCGTGGCGCTAAGCTGAAAACTCAAGGCGCTCCACTTTCAGTGATTACACCTGAAGGCATCGGCTGGGAATCTGAAGCGGTAGGCCTTGTTAAGCCTTCTGATGCAGCACAACGTGTTATCGATTGGTCTATTTCTAAAGCGGCAAATGAGCTTTACATCGAAATGTACCCAGTTGTTGGTCACCAAGATGTGACAGGCAAAGCAGAGAACTTCCCTAATGTAGAAAAGAACATGGCAAAAATGGACTTCGCTCGCATGGGCAGTGAACGTGCAGACGTTCTTAAAACATGGTCTGAGAAGTTTGACGCTAAATCAGAGCCAAAATCTTAATCTACTGAGCTTTTTAGCTCATGAGCTCCTTGGTTAATTATCTACCGAGCTTATTAGACACATGGTTTATTAGATATATGGCTTATTAGACACGTAGTCCAATAGATATGCAGCTCATTAGAAGTTAGGAATCAGTAAAGGAAGGCTTCGGTCTTCCTTTTTTAGTTTTACGCCTTTAGGTTTTAAGTAAGGTACAACAAATGACAAAGCACTACTCATATTGGTTCAAGCAAGCGTTGGAACAAGAGTTTGGCAACATCAATGCGGAGTTAGATTCGGCTAAGCCGCTCCAAAAAGACGTCAACTGTGATATCGCCATTGTTGGCGGTGGCTATACGGGTTTATGGACGGCGATTTTAATCAAACAACAGCAACCCGAAAAACATGTTGTCGTGATTGAAAAAAGCCTATGTGGTAGCGGTGCTTCTGGTGCGAACGGCGGTTGCATGCTGACGTGGTCAACTAAGTATCCGACGCTGAAAAAGCTCTACGGAAAAGAACAAGCGAAATGGTTGGTTAAGGAATCGGAAAAGGTTATATACGAGATCGAAACCTTTTGTAACGAACACAAGATTGACGCGCATCTATATCGAAGCGGTACTTACTACACGGCGACCAATGAAGCGCAAAAGGGTGGAATGGAACCTGTTGTGAATGAGTTGGTCAAGCAAGGCATAAATAGTTGGAAGAAGTGTGATAAGTCTTTGGCTGAGAAAGCGGGATCGGAGCGTCATATTGAAGGTTATTACTCAGAAGCCGCGGGCAGTGTGCAGCCTGCGTTATTGGCTAGAGGTTTGCGCCGAGTCGCTCTCGAACTGGGTGTCGAGATTCACGAAAACACAGAGATGACATCACTCGACTATGGCTCCCCAGCTCGAATTCAAACCAAAGGCGGGTCAGTATGTGCGGATAAAGTGATTTTGGCACTCAATGCGTGGATGCTCGATCACTTCAAAGAGTTTAAGCGCAGCATTGTGGTTGTCTCTTCAGATATGGTGGTGACCAAACCCATTCCTGAAAAGCTCAAGCAGTTTGGTCCAGAGAAAGGGGCAGCGGTGGTAGATTCGCGTATCTTTGTCCACTATTACCGAGATACCCAGGACGGACGACTCATGTTGGGCAAAGGCGGTAATAAGTTCTCGTTTGCCAATCAAGTTGAAAGCATGTTTAACCAAACGACCAACTACCTGCCGATTCTCTATCAATCGTTTCAAAAACTGTTCCCTAAATTGGAACAAAGTGAATTCGATTACAATTGGTCTGGCGGCTCAGATCGTTCGGTCACCGGATTGCCATTTTTCGGTAATCTAAAAGGCCAAAGCAACATCTATTATGGGCTTGGTTACTCTGGAAATGGCGTTGCTCAAACCCGTATGGGCGGGAAGATTTTGTCAGCAATGGTACTCGATATCGACAATGCTTGGACGCGAAGCGGTTTAACTAAAGGCCCATTAGGACACTTCCCGCCAGAGCCATTCCGTTGGGTAGGTGCGATGATAGTGCGTGATGCGGTACGAAGAAAAGAGAACGCGGAAGATTCGGGTAGCACGCCATTGTGGCTAGATAAACAGTTATCCAAACTCGCAGGTGCGGCGGGCAAAGCCGACAAGGTTGAATCATAGATTAATCTAGCGTTTAAATTAGAAGTTTACATTGAGGCTCTCAGTGATTTATGGGCAAGTCACTGAGGGCTTTCAACGTTGAACTAACTTTCAATGTTGAACAAATAGCAATTTTTAATGCTTATTATATCTGCAATATAACTGTCATTTAGCTTCTATAAATTTGTCACTCAACTGCAATATTCTCAGTATAAATTTGGTATATACCATATAGAGAGTGCTGTAGTATGAGCAACCAAACTTATTTGAATATTGAAAACGTTGTAAAGCAATTTGGCCAATTTACAGCGTTAAAAGACATCTCCCTATCGATAGATAAAGGCGAGTTCGTCTGCTTCCTTGGCCCATCTGGCTGTGGAAAAACCACCTTATTACGTGCGATTGCAGGCCTAGACTTACCAACGTCAGGTTCTATTGAGCAGAACGGTAATGATACGACCTTCTTGCCACCAGAAAAGCGCGACTTTGGCATCGTGTTCCAATCTTACGCTTTGTTTCCAAATCTCACTGTGGAAGAAAACATTGCGATTGGTCTGAAAAACCAAGGCATGTCGACCAAAGAAGCCCTTGAGACGGTTGAGTCTTGGTTAGAGACCATTGGCTTACCAACGTCTGGTCAGAAATTTCCAAATCAGCTATCTGGTGGACAGCAGCAGCGTGTTGCTCTGGCTCGCGCATTAGCCTTGTCTCCAGGCTTGTTGCTACTCGATGAACCGCTTTCTGCGTTGGACGCAAAGGTAAGAACACACCTACGTGATGAGATCTGCCAACTGCAACGTAAGCTGGGTATCACTACTATTATGGTGACGCACGACCAAGATGAAGCGTTAACGATGGCAGACCGCATTGTGGTGATGAATCATGGTGTTATCGAGCAAGTGGGTGCTCCACAAGAAATCTATCAAAAACCCGTCAGCCGTTTTGTAGCTGAGTTTGTTGGCAGCATGAACTTTATTCAAGCTTCTGTTGCGGCTCAAGGCAAGATGCGCATTGCTGAGTCAATGCTGCCGTTACCTGGCTTAGATAATCTCACGCCAAATCTGGGTGATGTTTTCGATATTGCCGTTCGTCCAGAGCAAATCCAGTTTGTTGATCGTTTTAGTGAATCCTTGCCAGTGAGAATCGTATCAAGCGAATTCTTAGGGGCGTTTTATCGTATTGAGTGCCAATTGCAACATGACTCAACGGCGAAAGAGATCATCGTTGATGTACCCGTCAAAGAGTTCAACCGATTGAAGCTGCGTCGCAGTGATATTCGTTACGTGGCGTTTGATCAAGAAGGCCTTAGAGCTTACCCATCGAAAAGCCTGCAAGTGATGAAAGACGAGGCGGCGTAAACAATCATGGAATCGACTCAAATGATGCAATCTAAGCTGCTAATTCAACGACGAGTACAACCTTTTCTGGCTCGGTTAAGCAAAGACAACGTAATTCTGTTTGGGCTGTTGGCCTTTTTGTCTGTGGTCATGACGTTGTTTATCCTGATGCCACTGTGGGCGATGTTGAAAAAGAGTGTTCAGAACGCAGATGGCGAATTTGTAGGCTTAGAGAATTTCGCAACGTATTTTGCGTCTCAAAGCTTATGGCAGTCGGTAGGCAATACCTTCACGCTTGGGTTGCTAGTGACAGTTGTCGTGGGCGTCTTGGCGTTTGGTTATGCCTATGCGCTAACTCGTTCATGCATGCCTTTTAAGGGGCTTTTTCAAGTGCTGGGTTCTGCGCCTATTCTTGCTCCGTCACTGCTTCCTGCAATCAGTCTTATCTTCCTATTTGGTAACCAAGGTATCGCTAAAGAAGTCTTAGGTGGCAACTCGGTTTATGGCTTGATTGGTATCTCACTGGGCTTGATATTCTGGACGTTTCCACACGCCTTGATGATTCTGACCACCTCATTAAGAACCTCTGACGCTCGCCTTTATGAGGCAGCACGTGCACTCAATACTTCATCGTTAAAAACCTTTTTCATGGTGACGTTACCTGCGGCAAAATACGGCTTGATCAGCACCCTGATCGTTGTGTTTACGCTGGTGGTTTGTGACTTTGGTGTGCCAAAGGTGATCGGTGGTAGCTACAACGTGTTATCGACTGACATCTTTAAGCAGGTGGTTGGTCAACAGAACTTCTCTATGGGTGCGGTAACCAGTATCTTACTGCTATTGCCTGCGTTGCTTGCGTTTACCGTTGACCGCTGGGTTCAAAAGAAACAAAAGAGCTTGTTTGATACTCGTTCTGTCGCGTACCAACCTGAACCTAGTTCACTACGTGATGGCTTATGTTTCCTTTATTGCACCATCATCTCTGCTGCTGTGGTTATTGTGTTGGGCATGGCGATATACGGTTCGATGGTCACCTTCTGGCCTTGGAACAAAGCGCTGACGCTAAACAACTACAACTTCGCAGAAATGAGTACTTATGGTTGGGCGCCATTCTTCAACTCCTTAACGCTTGGTGCTTGGACTGCGGTTATTGGTACTGTTCTGATTTTCTTAGGTGCATACTGCATTGAGAAAGGTCGCGCCTTCGGTCCTGTTCGTCAAGCGATGCAAATGCTCAGCGTTGTTCCGATGGCCGTTCCGGGTATGGTGCTGGGTTTGGGTTATATCTTCTACTTCAATGATTTGAGTAACCCACTTAACTTCTTGTATGGCACGATGGCGTTCTTGGTGATTAATACCGTGGTTCACTACTACACGGTAGGGCACATGACGGCGTTAACGGCATTGAAACAACTGCCTTCCGAAATTGAAGCAACAGCGGCTTCGGTAAACTTACCGCAATACAAGCTGTTCTTTAAGGTGACGGTACCTGTTTGTCTGCCGGCGATTTTAGATATTGCGACATACCTGTTTATTAATGCACTTACCACGACATCTGCGGTAGTATTCTTGTATTCTACCAATACGATTCCAGCGTCAGTATCAGTACTGAATATGGACGATGCAGGTCAAACCGGTGCAGCAGCAGCGATGGCGGTGATGATCATGATATCTGCAGCGAGTGCGAAGTTGATTCATATGCTAATCAACAAGTTATTCGATAAGCGCACCCAAGCTTGGCGTAAACGCTAGCGAACCACTTATATTGCAGTTGGCCAAGGAGTGGCTGACGACAAGAACAAGAATGAAAGGAAATGAAGTGCAGTACGTAAAAATCAAAGATGTCATCGTAGAGCAGATAGAGTCGGGGATGTTAACACCACGACAGAAGCTGCCTGCGGAACGTAAGCTGGCTGAATCGTTTGATACGACTCGAGTTACCTTACGCGAAGCCTTGTCTTCACTTGAAGCGGAAGGGCGCATTTATCGAGAAGACCGACGTGGTTGGTTTATCTCTCCCGAGCCGCTTCGTTACGATCCAACACAAACGCTGAACTTCACCAATATGGCTCTATCGCAGAATCGTAAGCCGAAAACAGAGTTGGTGGCGGCGAAAGGAATGTTAGCAACCAAGGAGGCGACTCGGCTTCTTGAGTTACAACCTTTCTCGGACGTTTATCGAGTAGACAGAGTTCGTTATCTTGAAGATAGGCCGGTTGTGTATGTGACCAACTACATTCGACCAGAGTTGTTCCCTAACTTGCTTGATTATGACTTGTCTAAATCGTTGACGGACATCTACCGCGAACACTTTGGTGTGGTGTATCAGAAGATCCGTTACCGAGTGAGCACAACGTCTTTACTTGGCGAGACAGCGCAAGCCCTGCGTGCGACTTCTGGCTCACCTGCAATGGTTGTTGAGCGTGTTAACTACAATCAAAACGGCGATCTGATTGACTGTGATATTGAGTATTGGCGTCATGACGCGATCAGTATTGAGTCAATCGCGCAGCTAGAGCGCTAGTCATACGTTAGAACGTTAGCATATCTGCAATTATGCAGGATTGCCCAATTGAAAAGTTCAAAGGTCTCTTATTCGGAGGCCTTTTTATCACCTGTTGTCAGCCGTTGTGCTAATTCATCTATAATTTAGGAATGAAATGGAATTCTCTGCCATCGTCATCGTGACTATTTCGGCTTTGCTTCACGCGGGTTGGAACGTTCTAGGTAAATCGAATCAAGGATCAGGCTCGTCTTTCTTCTTAGCCTCTGGCTTTGCCGCTGCTGCGATATTGACTCCCTATTTGATTTGGTTCATTTACAGTGTCGGCTTTGTGAATATCACGCTTTTATTCTGGAAGCTACTTCTTTTAAGTGGTATTTGCCAAATCATCTATTTAATCGGCTTAGGTGTAGCCTACAAGCAGGCCGATATTGGGGTGATTTACCCGATGGCACGAGCGCTGCCCGTGTTGATGGTGGGTTTAGGCACGGTGTTGATAGGCTATGAGCTGTCACCTAATCAATGGTTTGGCTTCACCTTGATTACCTTGGGTTGTTTGTTTGTACCACTTAAGAAGTTTTCAGATCTTAGGTTAAAAGCGTATCTCAACCTTGGCGTACTGTGGGCGTTAATCGCGGCCATTGGTACCACGGGCTATTCCATCATTGATAAAGAAGCGCTTCTGTTACTCGATCCTTTGAGCACACCAGTTATAACTAACAAGCACACCGCGATTTTCTACCTAGGTATCCAGTTCTGGGCAATTGTGATTCCGTTGAGTGTTTGGTTATTCGTAACCAACCAAAGAATCGAGTTTACTAATGCTTGGATACTGCGAAAGAAAGCCACGCTTGCAGGCATTATGATGGCTTCGACCTATGGCTTAGTGCTGTTTGCGATGACCATGACTGAAAATGTCAGCTTGGTTGTTGCTCTTAGGCAAGTGAGTATCATTTTCGGCGTAGTGATGGGGATCTACTTTTTAAAGGAAAAGTGGCACGCGACTCGCGGTGTAGGCGTATCTCTAATTATTGCTGGCTTAGTTATCTCATTGACTTAAAAGATCGCCTGAGTGATTGGGGATTTGTGAATAGGTATCTCTATTAAGTTAAATGAAAAAACGCCCTTAGCGAAACAAACTTCGTTAAGGGCGTTTTCTCTTTATCTAGTAAGAAGCTGTAGGTAGTAAAAGACTTACCCCGCTAAATCTTGAGCATCTTGCTGTTTCAACACTTTGTGGCCATCTTCAGTGACACCACGTTTCCAGTAGCTGCTGATGTAGATGTTCTCTTTCGCGACTTCTTTTTCGTTGCGGAAGTATTGTCTTAGCTCACGCATGCTTTCAAATTCACACGCTGTCCATATTGAAACCTGACCTTCTAACCATTCTGTGTTGCGCACGGTTTGTGAAAGTGACTCTGAGGTTTCATCTTCAATCAACCAGGTTACTTTGATACCTTGAGGAGTCTCAAGTACCTGCTTATCTGCTGCTGAGTTGATCTGAATGATAGCGTGACCAGTTGCTGTTTCTGGGAGCGTTTTTACTTTTGCAGAAAGCGCAGGTAGGGACGTCATGTCTGCAACTAAGAAGAACCAGTCTGACTCTAGGTTAAGCCCCTGAATTAAACCAGGACCAGCCACTGAAATAGTGTCACCCACTTTCGCGTTCATTGCCCACCTTGCAGCAAAGCCACACTGCAAATCTTTAGTGATGTGACGAACGAAATCGACTTCAATCCACTGCTCTACAGGATTGTACTGACGAATGGTGTAGGTACGCATGGTTGGGCGCTCACCTTCGTTTAGCTGGCTTAAATCAGTCGTGCCAAGTGGCGAGAATAAAAGCTTGATGTAGCCGCCGGCACATTCTGTTGGGTATTTACTTAATCCCTCACCGCTAAGCGTTATGCGCTGCATGTTTGGAGTAATTGTTGAGGTTTGAGTAACGGTTAATGTGATAGGGCTAGGCTTGCTCATATAAGGCTCTCTTAGATTTGGATTTCCACATCATAATCCTGAACTAAAAAACACTCAATACTAATAGTTATCATTTACTTTGATTTACACATGTACTACCTAACTTATACGACAGATCCTATTGAGAAACGGATCCTACAAAAAAGAGCCCTTTAGAAAACTAAAGGGCTCTTAGGATTGGTTTGACTCAGCGAACAGAATTAGCTGTTTGCTTGCTCTAGTTCAATCGTTTCTTCAGCGGCTTTCGCAGCTTCTAGCATCTTACGAATAATGAACGATGCTGCCATTGCGATACCTACCATCACGACGGCAAGAACAGTCAGCATTTGGAAGTAATCACCGTAAACCGTTTGCACGATCTCTTGTGTGATCTCTTGACCTTTCTCTAGTGCAATAGACGTTGAGAATACCGCGCCAACAATGCCTGATAGTGCGATAGCAACAGAGAACAAGCTTACTGAGAAGTTTTCAATGTGCTTAGGTGCAACAGACAGGATGAAGGCTACAACCATTGAACCTACAATCACTTCACCGAATGCTAGGAAGAAGTGAATCGCTAGGAAGACTTCTGGGCGGATCAGAATATCGTCACCAACTGTCGTTACTGCCATCGTAAGGATACCGAAAGCGATAGCCGTAAGGATGAAAGAGAAACCGACTTTGGTTGCAGTTGAGAAGTTAATGTTTTTCTTTTCTAGGTTAGAGAAGATACCCGCGATGATAGGGCCAGCAACCATACACCATAGTGGGTTCATTGCCATTGAAGCTTCAGGTGCGACAGGGATGAAACCAAATAGATCGCCACGCATTGTGTTGATCGCTACCATTGTCATCGAAGTCATCATCTGACCGTAGTACACGAAGAAACATGTCGTCAGGAATGTGATGATTAAGATAGTCCCCATTTTTAGCATGTCTGATTTCTTCGATTTCATCATCAAAGAGACAAAGTAGATGATCGCTGCACCACCGATTGCGTACACGATGTTTTGGCCAATATCCATGTTAGAGAACATGAAGAATACCAAGCCGATCATTGCTGCAGAAAGACCAAGGAACGCTGCCCAGTTTTTAGTGCTTACTGGTTTTTGGTCGATTTCAGCACTTGCTTCAACAAGGCCTTTGCGAACAAAGATCATCATCAGAAGCGCAGCACCGGCTAGAACCGCTGAAAGAAGGAAACCACCGTGGAAACCAACAACAAGTACTAGCATTGGGAACAGGTATTGGCCTAACAGAGCACCAATATTGTTTACTGAGTAGTTGATTGGGTAGCAGTTCTCAAAATCTTCTTGAGTTTTGAACGTGCGTTTGTAAAGACTTGGGTAAGAAGGGGACATCAAACCACGTGCATAACTTGCTAACGCAATACCACATAATGCCATCGGAACATTGGTTGCTGCTGCACCAAGTACCAGTAGAACGTAACCACTTGCGAACCCTAGGAAGGCAATGGTTAAAGATCGGTAAGCGCCTAAAAACTTGTCGGCGATAAAGCCACCTGCGATAGCAAATAGCGGTCCGATTGCAGAGAAAGCACCAACAACCATCATGGTGTCGGCTTCATTGTAGTTCAGATCTTCAAGGAAGAAACGAGTCAAGATCACCATGACGCCATAGAACGAAAGTCCGAACATCATTTGGCAGAACATCATTGATTTGTTTAATCTATTCCACATTATTTTATTCTCACGTTTGTATTAATATGTAGTGTAATTGCCCGATTATAATATCATTAGTAGTAATACATAAACTTAAACATCTGTCCCAAGCAGAACTTTACTCGATATATCTTTTCTTATGAGTGCATTCATATTTCTCATGAATGAGATTTGCAACGTTAGATTTTGCAAGTGGATGCATGGCGGTATGAAATTTAGCCATCATCATTTGTGGCTAAGTAATGAACTAATAAAGGGAAAGTTAGAGGTAGTCATTCTGTAAGTTATTTTGAGTGAGTATCACTTTCAATTAGCTGTTGGGCTTTAGCCAATAAAAAAGCCAGCTTGGTGGCTGGCTTTGTTGAGATATTGAAAACTAAGTTTACAAGAATGCTGTCTCTATAGAGGCTTTCTCCACTCGTGTTCCTGTCTTTTATTCACAAGGTGGTGCCATGTGGATCACGGCTAGGCCGCCTAGAGAAGTTTCACGGTACTTCTTGTTCATGTCTTTACCTGTTTGGTACATGGTCTCGATAACCTTGTCTAACGAGATAAGACACTTGCTGGTACGTTTCAATGCCATGCGCGATGCATTGATCGCTTTCATTGCACCCATTGCGTTACGTTCGATACATGGTACCTGTACTAGTCCGCCGATTGGGTCGCATGTCATGCCCAGTGAGTGTTCCATCGCGATCTCAGCTGCAATACAAATCTGTTCGTTGCTACCACCACGTAGGGCAGTTAGGCCTGCTGCGGCCATTGATGAAGAAACGCCGACTTCACCCTGACAACCTACCTCTGCGCCAGAAATCGAAGCGTTGGTTTTGTATAAGATGCCGATTGCGCCAGAGACTGCCAAGAAGTCTTTAAGCTGCTTAGTGTCTAGCTCTTTGATGAAGCGATGGTAGTACATTAATACCGCAGGAATAACCCCAGCCGCACCGTTGGTCGGTGATGTCACGACCTGACCGCCCGCTGCGTTTTCTTCACTTACAGCAAAGGCAAATAGGTTAATCCAATCCATGATCTCCATTGGATCGTTTTCAATCGAGGCATTTGCTTCCAGCTTTTTAAGCAGAGCAGGTGCTCGACGAGTGACTTCTAGACCGCCATCAAGAATGCCTTCCGTGTCAAAGCCACGCTGCATACACAGAGACATCACCTTCCAAATTTGGTCGGCTTTCTGGTCAATCACATCCATACCTTGGAAAGACACTTCGTTACGCAGAATTAAGCCACCAAGGCTCAGTCCTTGTTGTTCGGATAGTTCAAGTAACTGATCAGCGGAAGAGAAAGGGAACTCAACTTGTGTTTCTGCTTCCTGTTTGCCGTTTTGTAGCTCATCAGCGGTTGCGATAAAGCCACCACCAATCGAGTAGTAGGTTTCCATATCCAGAAGGCTGCCGCTTTCGTCAAAGGCAGAGATAGTCATGCCATTTTCATGCAACGGAAGGTTAGTTTTGTGGAAGAGCAGATCGCTTTCTACATCGAAATAAATTTCATGGTTACCGCTAACCAATAGAGATTTATCTTCAATCGCCTTACGCATTGCTTGGTTAGCACTGGTGATTTTAATGGTGTCGGGGCGGTTACCTAGCAAACCTAACAAGGTCGCTCTGTCTGTGTGGTGACCAATACCCGTCAATGATAACGAGCCGTATAAGTCGATTTGAATACGCTTCACTTGCTTAAGCTGAGCATCAATTTTTTGGGTAAAGTTAAACCCAGCGATCATTGGTCCATTTGTGTGGGAGCTGGATGGTCCAACCCCAATTTTGTAGATATCAAAAATAGACAGCATAGTAACTTCCTGTGAAGACGGTTCGATGGACGAACTCTGTGTAAAATTTGTATTTGGTTAGTTGCACTTCTTTGAGTGAACCTGTTCTGTGGGTGAAACAGTTATGCGATAGAGCGTATTCATTGATTGAAAGGGCTCTTTTATCGACTAGTGCTAACAAGCATAGAGCGATGAAATACAAGAGCGTGCTATGTTTGCTGTAAAGCGACACGTTTATTCTTGTATTACCTAAGATGTCGCTATCAATAGTGAGCATTATTGCGAGCAACATATAAGAATTTCAAAATACTTTTGTTAACAAGTATTGTATACATAATTCACTCCATCTAATCCCCAAAACGAGACTTGAACATAAAATGAGCATTAATCACCTCCTTATTGTGCTGGGTAAGCGACTTAATGAGAATAAATTGACTGATGAAGGAATCAGTCGAGTTGATGCTTTGGTTGAGTATCTGGCGGAGCCTTTGGTAGAAGAGTCGAATCAGCAAACTGCGGTAGCATTTTGTGGTGGGCTAACAAAAGGGCAAACACTGTCTGAAGCCGACGCGATGCACCAGTACTTTAGAAAGCTTGAAAAGCAGCGTGAACATCCGTTTTCTTTAGGGGCGATTTTGCTCGAGCAGCACTCGACCAACACTGTCGAGAACATACAGAACTTGGCCTCAGAGATGATTGCAAGCGGGCTGTTTACTCGCGGGCAAAGTGTGCAAGTGACATTCGTTTCGAATGACTACCATTTACAACGTATATTCGAGATTCAATCGCTCATGGGCGAGCAAGGTTTGCTTAAAGTTCTCATCGAGAAGTGTTCCGCACTTGGGGTAGAGCAGCAAATAGATCGCAGGTTGGAGGCTCATGTTGCGGTGCCATACCCACATCAAAGTGCTCAGGGGCAATTGTTTCTGTTGATGGACGTACTGACGACCTACCGAGTTTATCTTGAAGGTGTTTGTGCGGGCGCATTTAAGCGAGATTTAGAGTTGGTTAGACGAGAGCCTGAAAGACTGTCTTTGGAAGCATTGATCACTGCCAAAGAGCTCGTTGGACGTTCATCTGACTTTGACATTGTGGAGAGTTTACTCCCAGCATTGGAGCGCTGTATCCAGCAGACTTCAGTGGGTACCGATGTAAAAAAAGTCAGGGAATACCTAGCTCTACTAGATACTAACCTGACTTTATTGAATCGTTATTTAGATCCGGAATCGGATCACACACATCGCTGGTGGCGATAGATGTTTATTTCTTTCTCGTGATGCCAAAAGCTAGAAGTTCAGTGCCTTCTTCAGCGATGTTTTTAACCGCTCGAACGTAATCATCGCCCATAACATTGTGCCAGAAGGCTCATGTGTTTTTTACAGTGATTAACTTTGGTTTTCTGAATCTTGCTCATGGTTATTGCGGTAGTACTCCCACTGTTCAATGCGCTCGCCGTCATCGAATACACAGTAAGTTGTACGCTGATTGTTTTCAGTAACCGTGTCTAATTCACCGTCTTGTTGAACACAATAAACCGCTGCTGGGTTAGCGACTGAAACACGTTGGCCTTCGCTATATTCTGCATAGTCGTTTGCACAACCGCCTAATACAACGGCACATACAGCCATCAAACCAATTTTCTTCATGTCTATCTCCTACGTGATAACTCTATAATCGAATGCGTTAAGTTCTACAGAACCAAATGAGAAGCTCTATGAAATTAGTATATTTTAGATTTCAGAAAAGGTTGTCCTAATTTGGTCAAGATATTGAAATAGGTTGATATTTCTTCATGTTTAACGACTTTTTGAGTGTTAGATCAAGCTAAGTGGATTCAAGTTACCGTAGGAATATCCCCGTCCGATCCGTTCTGGTTAGCGGTTGTGAACCTCGAATCTATTGATGATTATGATATGATGCCGCCAAATTCAGTAGAGCAGTCAGAATCATGAGACACCTAAAAACAACCATCCATCCTGATATCGACCATCTAGACAATAAAACGGTCTATAAGCGCAACGCTGCCCGTGCCATTGTGTTAGATGGTGAAGACATTCTGATGCTGTATACAGAGCGTTATCACGACTACACCATTCCTGGTGGTGGTTTGGATGAAGGGGAAGATGTGATCGCAGGTATGGTTCGTGAACTCGAAGAAGAGACTGGCGCGAAGAATATCCATAGCATCAAGCCGTTCGGCATTTTTGAAGAGTTTCGTCCTTGGTACAAAGATGATGCAGACATGATGCACATGATTTCTTACTGCTACTCATGCAAGATCGATCGTGAGCTTGGTGAAACGGCTTACGAAGATTATGAAGTGAAAAACGGGATGAAACCGGTGTGGATGAATATCCATGAAGCGATCGCTCATAACGAAAAGACCATGGCAGAGAGCCCTAAGAAGGGCATGAGTATTGAACGTGAAACCTTTTTGCTGCATTTGATTGTCAAAGAGATGCTTTAGCCGTTATCAATACTAGCCTGCTAAGCTATTTATTTGCCGCCACTTTTGGCGGCAAAGTTGTTTCTAGCAATGCTAAAACTTAATACCCGAAACTAATTATTGAATATGGTTGATATTGTCAACTAAGTGTTTTTGATGTATCTTTACCTCAGCGATGAACCTATCTAGCTTAACTGCCCGGTTATATCGTTAAATCTCGCTGTGAGCCTGCCCTAAACAAAGAATACTATGAATAAAAGACAGTTTATTGCCCATTATCTGCGCATGAATCGCACCTCGTACTTATTGGCGATTGTGTTCATCTTTCTCGTCAACTGGTTACAAGTAGAGATCCCTCGTTATATCCAATTGGCGATAGATTTGATTGATGATGCCTCTTCAACTGGCCACCAACAGCTTCAAACCTATGTTTGGATTGTGGTCGGGATGTCGGTTGCCATGGTGGTGGTGAGAATTCTGTCTCGTATCTATGCGCTTAATCCGGGGCGAATTACAGAGGCCGCACTTAAAAGTACACTTCTACAAAAGTTGAATCGCTTACCGAGCAGCTTTCACGAACGCTTTGCTTCGGGTCGACTGATCTCGATTATCAACAATGACCTTAGTGGCATTCGACTGCTGTTTGGTGTCGGCTTCTTGCAGTTCTTCAATGCCTTGCTTGCGTTGTCGTTGACGCCTCTTTACATGTGGCGCATATCGCCAGAACTCACACTGTATTCGATCATTCCTATCTCAATCGCTTTTGTGATTTTCCGTGTGGGCTTCAAGCGTATGAAAACGCTGCATTTAGAGCACATGAAGCGCCTACAAAATCTGTCTGCTCAGCTAATGAGTTACCTGTCTGGGATTGATCTCATTAAGAGCCAGCAGATGTCACCTTGGGTGAAAGCTGAAACTGAAAAACTGAACCAGTTATTGCTTGAATGCCGCCTTAAAATTACACGCATTCAAGTCTTCTTTATGCCGGTACTCGACTACGCCAATGACCTGATGAAAATCATCATTCTTGGGCTTGGTGGCTACATGTTAATGAGACAGGAACTCACACTTGGTGAGATTACCGCCTTTCTGACTTACTCAGTTTTGCTCGCTATGCCATTGATGCAACTTGGCAGAATCGCGACCATTTATCAGCGAGGCATGGTCGGTATCCAAAGTGCACAAACCATTCTTAATGCCAAAGTCCCAGAGCTAGATGAAGATAAGCTTACTGAATTAGATGTTGAATCGCTGAAGGGAAAAACGTTTTCCGTTCGCAATCTCAGCTTCAGCTATTCAGGTGAAGAACGCGTGATTCTCGATGACATCAGCTTTGATATTCCAACAGGTAAGAAAGTGGGTGTGTTAGGCGGGATCGGAGCGGGTAAAACGACATTAGTGAACTGCTTAAACCACCACTTGGATGTACCACAAGGTTCTGTTTTCCTTGGTGAAAGAGATGTCACTAGCTTCTCACGCAGTGACTTACGCCGTTACGTGAAAACCGTGACTCAAGACCCTTACCTGTTTTCAGCAACCGTCGAAGACAATATCCGCTTTGGTAGCCTAGATACCGATTTGGCAAAGAGTCAGGTTGATGAAGTGCTAGAGCTCAGCCAGTTGGCCAGTGATGTGACACGTTTTGAACACGGCGATCAAACCTTAGTCGGTGAGAAAGGGATCATGTTGTCAGGTGGTCAGAAGCAGCGCTTAAGTATTGCGCGTGCTTTATTGCAACCCACCGACCTGATCATCATGGATAACGTTCTATCGGCTGTCGACTATGAAACAGAACGTAAGATCTTGGAAGGTTTGTTTAAACGTTTGGAAAATCAATCGGTTCTTGTGGTTTCACACCGCGTTAATGCCCTTGAATATATGGATGAAGTCATCGTGTTGAACGAAGGTAAAGTGATCGCGAAGGGCGACCACGCCACGTTATTGAAAACCTGTGATTACTATTACGATACATGGCAACTACAGCAGAATGAAACGGAGGCAGCAGCATGTTAAAACGTGTTGATCTCAAGTACCTCAAGCACTTTTTTAAGTTTGCTAAGAAATACAAAGGCTCTGCGATTCTGGGCATCGCTATGCTTCCTCTTTCTGTCATCACGAGCTTGTTGTTCCCTTGGCTGATCATTCAAGTGATCGATGTTCACCTGAGTCACGGGGATATGGATGGTCTGCTCGAATACGTCTTCTATCTCGTTGCCGTGCTGGTGGCTAGTTATGTGGTGGATACCACCTATTCGTACAATCTGCGTAAAACTGGTCAATACACTATAACTGACATGCGCTCAGTATTGTTTTCTCGCGTGCTCAAACTGCCACGCAGCTATTTTGATAACACACCGATTGGGGTAACGCTTTCACGATTAACCAGTGACTTGGAAACCATCGGCGAGACGTTTGTTCAGTCGGTTGTAGGGCTAGTTAAAGACAGCATCAATACCATTGCTCTGTTGGTGATGATGTTCTTCATTGATTGGCAGTTAACGATGATTGTATTGATCATTATGCCGCCAGTGATGTATTTGACGGTGTATGTGAGAAACCGACTTCGTGCTCTCTATAAGGTGACTCGTTCTTCTCTCGCTCGCGGTATTGGCTTTTTACAAGAAGTCTTATTTGGCATGAAAACCGTTCAGATGTACCGAGCGGAAGAGCAAGTCGAGCAACGCTACCAAGGCTATACCGATGAGTTTTTAAGAGCGCAGAAGAAGATCAATAAATACGATGCGATTTTGTTCTCGTTTATCTCCGGCATCACTTCAATCACTATCGCGATTATGATCTGGTATGGCTCTGAGCAAGTGATAGAAGGAGCGCTCACCTTGGGTGTGCTGATTGCGTTCATCAATACTTTAGAGAAAGTGTTTGTTCCGATCCGAGACTTTACTTCGCAGATCGCTTCGATTCAGAGTTCATTTGCAGCGTTTGACCATATTGAAGAACTGTTTGTTGAGCCGACTGAAGAGGAAGGGCGTAACCTGCTGCCATCTAACAAGGTTGAGAAACAGCTTGAACAGTTTGTGAGCCTAGAGTTTAAGAACGTAAGCTTCCGCTACAAAGACGACTCTCCCTACGTTCTAAAGAATGTCTCGTTTGTATTGGAGAAAGGGCATCAAATTGCCCTTGTGGGTTCGACGGGTTCGGGCAAGTCGACGATTCTGCGTCTGATCTCTAAAACCTACCAAGATTATGAAGGCAGCATTTTGTTGAATGGAATAGAGCTGTCACAGATCTCAAGTGAAGACTCTGCTCATTTGTTCTCAATGATGATGCAAGACGTGCACTTATTTGAAGAGACCATTCAATTCAATATCGCGCTGGGCAAAACGCATCTATCTAGAACTGAGGTTGAACAGGCGGCGCGCTATGTTTATGCCGATAAGTTTATTGAACAATTGCCACAAGGTTATGACTTCCACTTGGAAAAGAACGGCTCCAACTTGTCTGTAGGGCAAACGCAGCTTATCTCGTTCGCTAGAGCGGTTGCACAGGGTGGTCAATTGATGATGCTTGACGAGGCGACCAGTTCGGTAGATTCAATCACCGAAGACCTGATTCAAAAAGCAATGCAGCGCCTTTTCAAGGAAAAAACTGTGATTGCGATTGCACACCGTTTGAGTACCGTTCGTCACTCAGATACGATTTTGGTGTTGGAAAAGGGTGAAATTGTTGAGCAAGGTAATCATCAACAGCTGGTGGCACACAATGGTATTTATGCTGGCTTGTTACAAGAATCGATTGTAGAAACGGGCGATTCTCAAGTAACGGTTGCCTGATCACCTCAAATCAGGTTTACCGTTATCGATACTATGAATTGGTGTTGCTTATGTTTCACCAATTTCTATTCTTTTCTAGTATTCCCAGTAGCTTAGGAAAAATAAAACATATTTTACGATTATTAATATGTTATGATATCCCTACTACTAAAGGGGTGTCTTAGGGCATCGGGATGTATGCAAGCAAAAAGAACCGGCTTGTGTCAGTCACTTTCTGGCGAATATGGAATCGAAAATGTTGTTGGAAGAAGTTGTAGAAATTATCGAATTAACCGACTCAGACCATTTATCTCAAGCAATGGAACTGTTTAACGAGCATGGTTTTGTTGATACTGAGTCTTTACCTTTTATGAATGTTGTTTTTGAAACAGCACCAGATCAACTTGCGAAGAAGCTGTCGCAGATTGGTTTTAAAGGTTTAGTGCAAGTCGAAAAGAACGAAGATGCATCAGGCTTCACCATTATTGATGCTGACCGTGTTCTGCTAAAAGACTCTGCTTAGCTGCAAGATTCAGCTTAGTGAAAAGACTCTATCCAGTTCAGTAACACCCGTTATGATTATTTGAGGTTAACACAGTGACAACAGCAACCGTTTCATCAACAGAGCAACACATTTCCAATGAACATGCGCTTTTAGGTGCATCGTTATTAGCGTCTCAAAAAGTTGAGTTGGCTCTGTTCAGTGTGATCTCTAAATTAGTTAAAACCCTATCAAAAGATCAGCAACAGGCATTAGGTCTGGATTTGGATACCTTTTTAAGGGAGAAGCCAAGTGAGCAAGCCTCGACTCTGAGCCGCTACGAAAATACGTTTGGTGAGCAACTTCCTTTGAAGGCCAATGAACTCAACGATTTTATTTATCATCGAAACTTGGTTACTCGTGGATTTTGGCGTGTGACTGGAGCTGATGTTAAAGGCGGTGAGAAGCTTGCTAACCCAGAGCTTTATTTAAAAGAGTTCTTGGCCAAGTGTGAATACTGGCAAGTGATGCTTGATACTCAAACCAAGTAATCAAATAGAAATAAGAAAGCCATAGCGAACATGCTATGGCTTTTTTGTTGGTGCGCCG
>NZ_JBFRTN010000063.1:0-11846 GCF_041474095.1 Vibrio sp. 10N.222.54.A3 | reverse complement strand
TAGAAAAACTAAATAAAGCATCAGAGTTATCTTTTTATAAAAAGCTATCGGTTGATGTAATAGATTGGTTTAAGTACTTAATATCTGAATATAATTTAAACGTTGCTACTAAAAAGTTATATATCGACTAATGTCTGAACAAATAAATTCAAATAGACGCGGTTTCTTAACTCGACTTTCTAAACCGGTTAAAGCAGCCGCGAATTATGAAGAGATATCACAGCGCTTGCATGCAAGACCGCCAAGAGCGGTCGATGAGGTGCTGTTTGAGCGTCTTTGCGACGGTTGTGGATTGTGTGAACAATCGTGTCCAAATAGCGTTATTGAGATGCTAGAGGGCAGTGCGCTGCTGAATTTGGATTACAACAGTTGTTCTATGTGTAACAAATGCACTGAAGTGTGTCCGACCGGCGCACTTCATCCAACGGTCACGCCTTATATCGACCTCAAGCCGAGCTTTGCGGATAGCTGCAATAATTACATGCAAATGGACTGTTCAGCATGCCAAACGGCGTGTTCAGCTGGTGCAATACACATCGAAGTAGGAGAGTTGCCTACAGTGGACAAAGATAAGTGTAACGGCTGTGGAGAGTGCCGAAGCGCTTGTTATATTGGCTCTGTGACTCTTAACCTGACTCAGCAATAAACGTTTGGCTTTGTATGACACAAGCCAACAGGAAGATTTGGTTGAGTGATAGACGAGTCGCTTTAGATACCTAAAGACATAAATAGAAAAGGGTCCGCATTCCTAAAGGAAGCGGACCCTTTTTTGATTCTTATTGACGATATTCGAACAAAGTGACCTAAAGCCAGCTGGCTTATGCGCGTTTTTGCTTGTTTCTATGAATAACGTTACTCAGCGATAGCTCAGTCTTTGCTTTACAGATACAAGGCAATATCTCATTACCTTGCGTGTAAGCCATAGCAAAACCAACGTACTCGACCTCACCAGAATCCAACGTGCAGCGGCAAGCGCCACAGTGACCATCTCGGCAGTTGTATTCTGGCTCTAACCCAGCTTGTTCCATTGTTTCCAACAGAGTGTTTGAAGGGTTAGATTCAATTGAAGTCAGTTTGTTGATTTTGATTGTTGGCATTACAGCTCAAATCCTTCAAAGTCGTCAGCTTTTACTTCGTTGTCGATTTGGCCAACTAGGTAAGAACTGATTTCTGCTTCTTGTGGAGCAACTTGAACGTTATCTGAAGACAACCAAGCGTTGATCCATGGAATTGGGTTCGACGTTGCTGCTGGGTAAGCCGTACCTAGGCCAACAGCCTGCATACGGATGTTGGTAATGTACTCAACGTATTGGCAAAGAATGTCTTTGTTCAGACCAATCATAGAGCCATCTTTGAATAGGTATTCTGCCCACTCTTTCTCTTGCTCAGCCGCTTCTTTGAATAGGTCGAAACACTCTTGCTTACACTCTTCAGCGATCTGCATGAATTCAAAATCATCTTGACCATTGCGTAGCAAGTTGATCATGTGCTGTGTACCAGTAAGGTGAAGGGCTTCATCACGAGCGATTAGCTTGATGATCTTCGCGTTACCTTCCATTAGCTCACGCTCAGCGAATGCAAATGAACATGCGAAACTTACGTAGAAACGAATCGCTTCTAGTGCGTTTACAGACATTAGACATAGGTAAAGTTTCTTCTTCAGGTCGTGAAGTGAAATCTTGACGTCTTCGCCGTTGATGCTGTGGTTGCCTTCACCGTAGCGGTGGTAGTCAGCCGTTAGCTTGATTAGGTCGTCGTAGTAGAAAGCGATGTCTTTAGCACGCTTCAGAATCTCTTCATTTTCAACGATGTCGTCGAATACTACGCCTGGATCATTCACGATGTTACGGATGATGTGCGTGTAAGAACGAGAGTGAATCGTTTCAGAGAAAGACCAAGTTTCAATCCAAGTTTCAACTTCTGGTAGAGATACCAATGGAAGTAGGGCAACGTTAGGGCTGCGGCCTTGGATTGAATCTAGAAGCGTTTGGTACTTCAAGTTAGAGATGAAGATGTGCTTTTCATGCTCAGGAAGCTTGTTGTAGTCGATACGGTCGCTAGACACGTCTACTTCTTCTGGACGCCAGAAGAAAGAAAGCTGCTTCTCGATAAGCTTTTCGAAGATTTCGAATTTTTGTTGGTCGTAACGTGCAACGTTTACCGACTGACCCAAGAACATTGGTTCTTTTAGTTGGTCATTTTTTTGCTGAGAAAAAGTACTGTAAGCCATAAATGCCTCAAATCCTTTAAAGACCCGTAATAAAACGGACCCTGTTAATGCTTTAAACCCAGAGAAGATAACTCTTCTCTGGGGTCTTAATGTTTATTGCGGTTTAGATCTTACAACCGCCGCCTTCACAATCTTCTTCCGGCACTTGAACTGCATCGCCTTGGTCGTCTTTAGCACCATCACGAGTGTTATGGTAGTAAAGCGTCTTAACACCGTACTTGTACGCTGTTAGTAGGTCTTGAAGCAGCTTCTTCATTGGTACTTTACCGCTGTCGTAAACACTTGGGTCATAGTTAGTGTTTGCAGAGATAGCTTGGTCAACGAATTTTTGCATGATACCCACTAGGTGTAGGTAACCGTCGTTAGAACCAATGTTCCAAAGTAGCTCGTAGTTCTCTTTAAGATTTAGGAAATCTGGAACCACTTGCTTAAGGATGCCGTCTTTCGATGCTTTCACTGATACGTAACCACGTGGTGGCTCGATACCGTTAGTCGCGTTCGAGATTTGAGACGATGTCTCAGAAGGCATAAGCGCTGTTAGCGTAGAGTTACGCAGACCGTGCTCCATGATCTCTTCACGTAGAGAATCCCAATCGTAGTGCAGTGGCTCTTCACATACTAAGTCGATATCTTTTTTGTAAGTATCGATTGGCAGTAGGCCTTTCGCGTAGTTGGTCTCGTGGAAAGATGGGCAACGGCCTTGCTCTTTCGCTAGTTCAACAGATGCTTTTAGCAAGTGGTATTGAATTGCTTCAAAAGTACGGTGAGTCAGGCCATTCGCGCTGCCATCAGAGTACTTAACACCATTCTTCGCTAGGTAGTATGCGTAGTTGATTACACCTACACCTAAAGTACGACGGTTCATTGTCGACTTGTATGCAGCTGGAAGCGGGTAGTCTTGGTAATCAAGCAGTGCATCTAGAGCACGAACAACCAGCTCAGAAAGCTCTGCTAGGTCGTCCAGTTCATTGATTGCGCCAAGGTTGAATGCTGAAAGCGTACATAGTGCAATTTCGCCTTCGTCATCTTCTACGTTAGAAAGTGGCTTAGTAGGAAGCGCGATTTCTAGACATAGGTTCGATTGACGAACAGGTGCTACTTCAGAATCAAACGGGCTGTGTGTATTACAGTGGTCAACGTTCTGAATGTAGATACGACCAGTAGAAGCACGCTCTTGCATTAGCAGAGAGAAAAGCTCAACGGCTTTAACCGTTTCACGCTTCACTGAAGGATCGTTTTCGTACTTAACGTATAGCTCTTCAAAACGGTCTTGGTTTTCGAAGAACGCATCGTAAAGGCCAGGTACGTCTGAAGGTGAGAACAGGCTGATGTTGCCACCCTGAACTAGGCGAGAGTACATAAGCTTGTTCAGCTGTACGCCGTAATCCATGTGACGAACTCGGTTCTCTTCAACGCCGCGGTTGTTTTTCAGTACTAATAGAGACTGAACTTCACCGTGCCATAGTGGGTAGAATACCGTTGCTGCACCGCCACGAACACCACCTTGAGAACAACATTTTACTGCTGTTTGGAAGTATTTGTAGAAAGGGATACAGCCTGTGTGGAACGCTTCACCATTACGGATTTCAGAACCAAGCGCACGGATACGACCTGCGTTGATACCAATACCAGCACGTTGAGATACGTAACGAACAATTGAGCTTGCTGTCGCGTTGATTGAATCAAGGCTGTCACCACACTCGATCAGTACACAAGAACTGAATTGACGAGTAGGCGTACGTACACCAGACATGATCGGTGTAGGTAGAGAAATCTTAAACGTAGACGATGCGTCGTAAAAACGTTTGATGTAGTCAAGACGAGTCGATTTCGGGTATTTAGCGAATAGACACGCAGCAACTAAAATGTAAAGGAACTGAGCACTCTCGTAGATTTCTTTCGTTACACGGTTTTGCACGAAGTATTTACCTTCGAGCTGCTTAACCGCTGCGTAAGAGAAGTCTAAGTCACGTTTGTGGTCGATGTACTCGTCAAGCTCTTCGAATTCAGCTTTCGTGTAATCTTCCATAAGGTGGCTATCGTATTTACCCATATCAACCAGTTTTGCAACGTGGTCATACAGTGCAGGCGGCTCGTATTCGCCGTACGCTTTTTTACGTAGGTGGAATACAGACAGACGTGCTGCTAGATATTGGTAATCAGGAGTCTCTTCAGAGATTAAATCCGCTGCTGACTTGATGATAGTTTCATGAATGTCAGTAGTGGTGATGCCATCGTAAAACTGAATGTGAGCTTTCAATTCTACTTGTGATACAGAAACATTGTGCAAGCCTTCAGCTGCCCATGTAATCACGCGATGGATCTTCTCTAGATCGATCGTTTCTTTGCGCCCGTTACGCTTGGTAACAGTAAGTTGTTGGTTCATTCTGCTTAATTTCCCTAACAAAACTGAACAAGGCCGTGTTTTTGTGTATTTCTGTGTAATTTTTGTAAATTACGTTTCGGCTTTGTGATCTTGGTCTACCCATACATTGTAGTTCAAACACAACATATAGGGGTCATTTGTTTGTTGGGTTACAAGATAGTGCTACAACTGATATTTTTCAAGGTAAAGAAATGGGGTTGCTTGTGGATAAGTGGTGGATTGAAAAAAAACTGTAAGTGACCACTAACTGATGAGGTTATATGTGACTTGATTGTATAAAAGTCGGCTTTTAATGATGCTTTATTTTTGCACGCCCATAAAAAAAAATCCCTTGATCTTTGGCCAAAATGGGCGATTGATTTTAGGCGATTAAATTTAAATCGAGGTGGTCAAAATGGAAGCTAGCGCACGAAATTTAGACTGAAAAAAGTCGCAAAGTTATGGTAATTGCAACTCTTTTCATTCGTCTTTTTTACAAAAGGTTTTACGGTAGGGCTACCGATATTTTTTAGCCAAAGTTTTGCGTGTGGACGATGTAGTTTACGTCTACATTTGTGCCTAAACGATAAGTGTCCGTAAGAGGATTGTAGTGCAGCCCTGTAATCCCTAGTTCTTGCAGCGGAGTGTTATCGACCATCTTGATAAGTTCTGCAGGGCGAATGAACTTCTCGTGCTCATGAGTGCCCTCAGGAACAATCTTAAGTAGCTTTTCTGCACCAACAATAGCGAACAGGTAAGATTTGAAGTTACGGTTCAAGGTAGAGAAGAACACGTGACCACCCGGTTTCACTAATTTTGAACATGCACTAATCACAGATTGTGGATCAGGAACGTGCTCTAGCATTTCCATACATGTCACCACATCGTAAGTTTGTGGATTCTGTTCTGCATGGTCTTCGATGGTGCTCTGGATGTAATCGAGCTTGGTGCCAGTTTCCAATGCGTGAAGACGTGCCACTTCTAGCGGTTCTTTACCCATATCTAGGCCAATGACTACTGCGCCCTCAACAGCCATGCTTTCAGCCAAAATGCCGCCACCGCAGCCAACATCGAGGACTTTCTTACCAAATAAACCTTCGGTCTTTTCTAGCACGTAATTTAGGCGCAGTGGGTTGATTTGATGTAGAGGCTTAAACTCGCCTTCCAGATCCCACCAGCGCGACGCCATGTCTTCGAATTTTTTGATTTCTGCTGGGTCTACGTTCTGTGATTTAGTCATAATCGGCATTTCCAAGTTAAATAATGCATCCATGAAATTGCAGGCATTATAACTTGCCTTTTCGCTCTGACCAGAAGATCTACAATTTTGCTAGTTTATTGGATGTAAAGTGACCATGTTTCAGCAAGATATGATGCGGAGGTGCAATTTCTCATCAATTGATTGGCTACAAGGGTCACAAGATGGTAAAAGGAGAGGGAAAGTGATGCCTCCGTAGGTAAATTTGTGTTATATTTTTCGGTCTTATACGTATTCAAAAATACGATCTGACTATAGAGGGAAAATGGCTCTATGAGCGATCTAGCGAAAGAGATCACGCCCGTAAATATTGAAGATGAGCTTAGAGGTTCATACCTAGACTACGCGATGTCCGTCATCGTTGGTCGTGCCCTTCCAGATGTGCGTGATGGCCTAAAACCTGTACACCGCCGCGTTTTGTTCGCGATGAATGTACTAGGTAATGATTGGAACAAACCATATAAAAAGTCTGCTCGTGTAGTAGGTGATGTAATCGGTAAATACCACCCACATGGTGATAGTGCTGTATACGATACTATTGTTCGTATGGCGCAACCGTTCTCACTGCGTTACATGCTAGTTGATGGCCAAGGTAACTTTGGTTCTATCGATGGCGACTCCGCGGCTGCAATGCGTTATACCGAAGTTCGTATGGCGAAAATTGCTCACGAGCTCCTGGCTGACCTTGATAAGGAAACTGTGGATTACGTACCGAACTACGATGGTACAGAACAAATTCCAGCAGTACTTCCTACAAAAATTCCTAACCTATTGGTAAACGGTGCTTCTGGTATCGCAGTAGGTATGGCTACCAACATCCCACCACATAACCTTGGTGAAGTTGTTGATGGCTGTTTAGCATTTATCAATAATGAAGATATCACTATTGATGAGCTAATGGACTATATCCCTGGTCCTGACTTCCCAACAGCAGCACTTATCAGTGGTCGTAAAGGCATCGTAGATGCTTACAAGACTGGCCGCGGTAAGGTTTACATGCGTTCAAAAGCGGATATCGAAGTAGAGAAGAATGGTAAAGAAACCATTATCGTTACTGAGATCCCTTACCAAGTAAACAAAGCTCGTTTGATCGAGAAGATTGCTGAACTGGTTAAAGATAAGAAAGTAGAAGGCATCAGTGCACTGCGTGACGAGTCTGATAAAGACGGTATGCGTATTGTTATTGAATGTAAGCGTGATGCAGTAGGCGAAGTGGTTCTTAACAACCTATACGCTCAAACTCAACTGCAAACGACTTTCGGTATCAACATGGTTGCGTTGAATAACGGTCAACCACAGTTGTTCAACATCAAAGACATGCTTAAGTGCTTCGTAGACCACCGTCGCGAAGTTGTGACTCGTCGTACTATCTTCGAATTGAAGAAAGCACGCGACCGTGCACACATCCTTGAAGCATTGTCTCTAGCACTTGCTAACATTGATGAAATCATTGAACTGATCAAGAGCGCGCCAACACCAGCAGAAGCTAAAGTTGGTTTAGTGTCTCGTGGTTGGGATCTTGGTAACGTTGCTTCAATGCTTGAGCGTGCAGGTACTGATGCGGCTCGTCCTGATTGGTTGGAAGACCAATACGGCATCCGTGATGGTCAATACTTCCTAACGGAAACACAAGCACAAGCTATTCTAGAACTTCGTCTTCACCGCCTAACTGGCCTAGAGCACGAGAAGATTCTAGACGAGTACAAAGCCCTTCTAGAAGAAATCGCTGAGCTAATGCACATTCTTGCAAGCACTGAGCGTTTGATGGAAGTTATCCGTGAAGAACTTGAAGCAGTACGTGAAATCTATGGCGACGAGCGTCGTACAGAAATCACAGCGGCAGTTCATGACATCGACATGGAAGAGCTGATTGCTCAAGAAGACGTTGTAGTAACGCTTTCTAACGCAGGTTACGTTAAGTACCAAATCCTAAGCGACTACGAAGCTCAGCGTCGTGGTGGTAAAGGTAAGAGTGCAACTAAGATGAAAGATGAGGATTACATTGAGCGTCTGCTTGTTGCTAATACTCACGATAACATCTTATGTTTCTCTACTCGTGGTAAAACGTACCGCTTGAAAGTTTATCAACTGCCTCAAGCAAGCCGCACCGCTCGTGGTAAGCCTATCGTTAACATTCTTCCTCTAGAAGAAGGTGAGCGTATTACGGCTATCCTGCCTGTTTCTGAATTCTCAAACGAGAAATTCATCTTCATGGCAACAGGCGACGGTACAGTTAAGAAGACATCACTGGATCAATTCGCAAACGTACGTGCTAACGGCCTAATCGCAGTTAACCTACGTGACGATGATTCACTGATTGGCGTTGATATTACTGATGGTAATAGCGACATCATGCTGTTCTCTAAATCGGGCAAAGTTGTTCGCTTTAACGAGGACAAAGTACGTCCAATGGGTCGTACTGCCTCTGGTGTTCGTGGTATGAAGCTCCCAGAAGACGATCAAGTGGTTTCACTGATTGTTCCTTCAAACGAAGGCGATATCCTAACTGTGACTCAAAACGGTTACGGTAAGCGTACTGAGCTAGCTGAATACCCAACGAAAGGCCGTGCAACGCAAGGTGTAGTATCTATCAAAGTCTCTGAACGTAACGGGCCAGTTGTTGGCGCTGTTCAAGTTGAAGAAGGCGATGAAATGATGATGATCACCGACGCAGGTACACTAGTACGTACTCGCGTAGCGGAAGTAAGCCAAGTTGGTCGTAACACTCAAGGTGTAACACTGATTCGTACTGCTGAAGACGAGAATGTTGTAGGTCTACAACGTATCGACGAAGTAGAAGAAGCTGAGATTGTAGAAGGCGATGCTGAAGAAGCAAATGCTGAAACTATCAACGCTGAAGTTACTGAATCAAGTGAAGAGCAAGCATCAGATGCTTCTGACTCTGAAAGTGATAGCGAGCAAGATACTGAGTAATCTCGATTACGTTAAGTAATTAAGCTTACCATTGAAAAAACCGAGCCTAAGGTGCTCGGTTTTTTATTGTCTGCTCGTTTATTCTGATTGGCGTAAACCCTAATAGCTAAGTCTCGATCAATATTGCCTGATTGGGAAAGTGGTAAACTTAAAGGGTTGATAAAGGAGTGTGGAATGGACATCTGGTTGTTGGTTGCGTTAGTACTAATGAGCTTGTTTTTGATCGTGGTCGTTATTGCCGCGAGCGACAATGGTAGTCATCTAAAAGGCAATGTGGTGATTTCCCTTACTGCAGTGGCTCTGAGTGTGCTTGTCTGGTCTCAAATGAAACAGGAGACACCTCAACTTCCTTTGGATGATAGCAATGGTTACACGACAACAGATTTCGAAGGTGAGCTTCAACAAAGCCTCAAACAAGATCCGAATCAATCCGATTTGTGGTTTAAGCTGGGTGGTGTGTATATGCAGAAAGGAGAGTTTGATGCAGCGTTCACCTGTTATGACTACGCGATTCGATTGGATCCTCAAGCACCATCGGGCCTTTATGCGGCCAAAGCAACCGCACTTTATTACCTCAGCTCTCAAACGATGAGCGATGACGTGAATGCGTTATTGGATCACTCAATGCAGCTTGATCCCAATGATCGTACGGCATTGATGCTGATTGCGACCGATCATTTCATCAGCATGCGCTATCAACAAGCGATTGATGCGTGGACTCAAATCCTCGACTCCAATCAAAAGGGGATTGATCGCGTTTCGATCATTCACTCGATCAACCAAGCCAAACAGATGATCCGCTAAGCTTGGTCAATAGGCTGTTCTTCCTGATTAGCTTTTGAAGCTATTTGTCTTTGAAACGATTAGCCTTTGAAACGACTTACCTTTGAAGCGTTTAGCCTCTAAAGCCGTTAACCTCTCAAGCTATTGGCTTTCTTGCATTTCTATTAACCCACCTGCGTTGTGGATTTGAGTAAATCCTTGAGCTCGCAAGAATTGATAGGCTTGCCCTGAACGATTACCACTGCGGCAATACAAAACGATCGGTTGGTCTTTATCTATCTTGGCGAAGTGAGTAGCGACTTCAGAAAGAGGGTAGTTGATGGCGTTGTTCAGATGCCCTTGTTCGAACTCTGCAGGTGTTCTGACATCAACCACTAATGCGCCTTTCTCTATTAATTCCCACCCTGTCTCAGCACGCTCAGAGGCGTAAACGCCTGAACTGAGTAGTGCGATACATAATGCTGAAAGTGAAAGTAAGGTTTTCATTATATATTCCTTGAATTGGCGAGTGGATTGGGGAGGAGATATTAATGTGTATTGCCCCAAACCTAAAAAACCAGCCACACAATAATAGTGTGACTGGTTTTTACGTAATGGTCTAATTGAAGAAACTAGTATTCGTAGCTGGCTTCACGCTTTTCAGCTTGCTCTTCCCATTTAGGAACAACTGTGTCTAAGAAGTGTTGTTTTTCAGCGTTCATCTTATCCATGTCCATTCCAAGCGCTTTTTGAGCCGCCTCTTTGGTTGAGATGTCTGGAATCTCGATTGGATCAGTGATGCCTTTCTTCGCCAGTAGACGAACAATCTTAGTACGAGCATCGGCTGCGCGGTCAACGGCAGTGCCTAGCACTTCTAGAGCGATTTCAGGTGCATGCATATGAACGCCGTGAGATGCAATAGCGTAGTCCCAACGCCATTGAGCGTGACGGATATCCAGTAGGATAGGCTCCATCTCTTGCTCTGTCGCACCTGCTTCCCATGCCGCGCCTGCTTCAAAGTGAGCGGCAACGATTTGTTTCTCAGCGGTCAGCTTCATGTTTAGCACTTGAGCTTTACGGCTTGAAACGATGCTACGCATGGTTTCTTTAGATTGAGTGTGACAGTTTGCACACGTATCTTCGAAGCGGTCGAATGGGTTACCCACTTTATGGTCGGTATAAACGGTGCCATCTTCTTTGGTCACTTTCGGCATATGACAGTCAACACAAGCAACTTTGTTTTTGCCGTGAATGCCTTCACGCCACGTTTCATAGCCAGGGTGCTGTGCTTTTAGCATTGGCGCTTTAGATACTTTGTGCGTCCAATCTTTAAAGCCGATTCCATCGTAATACTCTTCCATTTGCTCAACACGAGTCCCTTTGTCCCAAGGGAATTTCACGCCTTTTGTCGGTCCTGTGAAGTAGTATTCCACATGACATTGAGCACAAACGGAAGCTTGTTGATCTAAGCGACCTTGGTCTTCAAACTTCTTACCAATCGCATCGAACGCACGTTCAACATAAGGACGCGTCACCTTCAGTGCTGGCTCACCATTTTTAAAGCCTTCGCTTTGGGTATCGTGACAGTCGGCACAGCCAATAGGGTTAACAATCTCGTTGCCAAGACGTGCCCATTTACCTTCAAAGTAACCGTCTTCACCACGCTCTTCGATAACACGTGCTACGTCTGGGCTTTTACAGCTCCAGCACGCCATTGGCATAGGGCCAGAGTTTTCGTCCGTTGGGCCGCCAGTACGAAGTGTTTGTCGTACATCGTCAATCGCATAAAAGTGACCACGTGCCTTGTTGTAATCTTTTGCGAAGCCGTAGCCAGCCCACATGATAACCATGTTGGGATCTTCTTTTAGTGCGTCTTCAATGGTTTCGCTTTCTGAAGTCTGTCTCCATGAATGATATTGATCTGGGTGGTTTTGCTCGAACTGGTCGTTACGAGGGTCGCCAATTTCTTTTTGTTCAGACGCAGCAAAACTGGTTGCGCTTGCTAGTGATGCGCTAACCATTAATAGTGCTGTGACCGAATTACGTATCCAATGCTTTTTCACAGTGATATCTCCAATATACTGATTCTTATACCAAGCGTTGTGAGTTTGCTATTCAAATTAAGAACTGGAGAATTCCTGTTTATATTAATTCATAAACAAACACATTTTGTTACGTGTTGGATATAGCTTGTCTTAGATCAATTAATGGTAGTGACTTCAATCACGTTGAAGTTTATATAACCCTAAAGGGGTATTGCTGGGTAGGGATATTAAAGTTCAATTGATAATTATTAT
>NZ_JBFRTN010000062.1:1655-62895 GCF_041474095.1 Vibrio sp. 10N.222.54.A3 | reverse complement strand
GCGATGAACCTTTTTTTATGTCCCTGATTCCAATATTCCAATGCTTCTCACTCTAGCCGCACTGATTGATAGGTTTCATCTATCAAATTAATCTCTACTTCCCATTATACTTAATGATAATAATTCTCAATAATAGACCTATCAAAACAACACAACGACTGAGTAATTATCATGAAAAAGACACTAACCTTTGCTGCATTACATTTTACTATCGCATTTAGTGTCGCTTATGTACTAACAGGCGACATCTTAATTGGTAGCTTAATCGCTATGATTGAGCCCTCTGTGAATACTGTTGCCTTCTATTTTCATGAAAAGGCGTGGGCTCAAGTTCCAGCTCTTAAAGCTCGCCAGTGGATGACCAAATTAAAAACAGCAAGCTTTGCTACCATCCACTTTAGTGTTGCCTTTACCGTTGTCTACTTGTTGACTGGAGATGCTTTCATAGGCGGCGTGATGGCTTTGCTAGAGCCAACTTTAAATACCGTTGCTTACTACTTCCACGAGAAAGTCTGGTTACGTAAATCAGGCGACCAAATGGCACAACAACAATTCTGTTTGCACCAACATGCTTAGTCACCATATATTGGGTCACATATTAGTGACCCTTTCATAGGCAGATCATGGAACAAATTGCTGAGTTCACCCTTAGACCCATTACACCGCAAGACAACCCAAGCATCGCACAAATCATTCGCCAAGTTTCGGCTGAGCATGGGCTCACAGAAGATAAAGGCTATGGCGTGGCCGATCCAACACTCGACGATATGTACTCTGTCTATAGCCAAGCGAATGCAATGTACTGGGTTATCGAACACAACGGAAAGATCGTCGGAGGCGGTGGCTTTGCCCCTCTAGCAGGTAAACCCAATGTGTGTGAGCTACAAAAGATGTACTTCTTACCGCAAACTCGAGGGCATGGCCTAGCCAAGCGAATTGTCGCTTTGAGCTTAAAGCAAGCCAAGCAACTTGGGTATCAACACATGTATTTAGAAACGACGAAGTGCTTGGGTGCTGCGGTCAAACTCTATGAGAAGCTTGGGTTTGAGCATCTTGAGTCAGCTTGGGGAGAAACAGGCCACGACGCTTGTGAGGTTGTCATGGCCAAGTCGTTATAAGCAGAATGCGCCGCTATAGCGAAAGAAGATAACGCTAAAATATACGGAGTTAACGTAGAAAGTTACTGACGCAAGAAGTTGGGTTCAAGGCAACAAAAGAACTCTCTTCTTGCCCATCAAGTACCACTTCTAATGGGTATAGATACTTGGGGTTAGGATTCTCAATATCAAAAATGATAGGAGCTTCGACCTGGAACACGACGCCAGTATGTTCAGCGCGTACATCAATCGGCATCACGAGAGTCATACCATTAAACTTGATGGATGCCGATACTAACCCCGCCTTTAGCGTTTGATAGATAACATCCACTTTAAACTCACAGCCACCACCGTGGTGCCAGATCTGCTCTGTGACAACTTGCTCTAGCTTGACGTTTCGAACGAACTGCAGGTATGGCGCTTGCCAAATCCCGATGCGTGAATCAGATTTAGCGATAGCCTGTGAAGATACAGAGTCATCCATGTCTTCTTCAAGCAATAGGCTCTCCTCTTCTTCAAGGAAAAGGATCTCGAAACGGTTTCGGCCGGACTGCATATAAGGACGGATATCTTTACGGTATTCAGCTTGGCTACCATCACAATCAAAAACAGCCACACCATTAAGTCGAACTTCAGCAAAATAATCGACTCCAGCCATCACTAACTCAACAAATGGACACGCTAACATAGCGTCATCCACTTCGATGTCGTGCATCAGGTGCCACTCTTGCTCTGCAATTTGACTTTCACTCAAGCTATCAGGGAGCTTTGAGCTTAACGGAGCCGGAAAGGTGATGTCATCTTGTGGGATAGAGAGATCCGTCAGTGGCGAAATTTGCCAAAGACCATCGAGAAGCAACCGCATATCATTCCTTGAGCTAGATCAATTTTGACCGCATTATAATGAATGAATGCATATAAAGACATTTATTTTTCTGAGGGTAAAAAAATGCCAGCTCGAGGCTGGCATTTTTTAAAATTGGGAAAGAATTACTCTTCGCCTTCATCATCTTCGTCTGGGTAGATAGCATCTTCACCTTCGTAGTAAGTGCCCCAACCGTCGTAGATAATGTCAAACTTCTCTGCAAGGTTTACAAGCTTCTCAACTTGCTCATCAATCGCTTCTGCATTCAGAGTACATTGCATCGTTGCATCACAACAAAGTAGCTTATTGCCATCTTCGTCTTCTGTCTCTTCAGCTTCAAGCACTTCAAAGCCCATTTTGAATGCTTCAACAACCGCTTTCTCAAGCACATCGAAATCTTCAGCAAATAGGTGATGCTCGATATCGTATAGAGCTTCAGGATCGCTACCATCTTCAATTAATGCTGTAATGATGTCGCGAGTCTCTTCCTTTTGAAATTCAATTAATTCCGCTACTGATAGATATTCATCTTCGTGAGACATGTGTCTGCTCCAGAGTGTTGACTATGAAAAGATCAAATTTGATTGCCACGAAATATGGCACGGATCGTCCAGAAAAGCCACCCAGATCAGGCCTAGAAAGGTAAGTTTATCGCGAGATCGCAGCGCCAATATCAATTCAAAAGTGAAATCAAAATCACAGAAACAAATTTTCAACATTTTATTAACTGCGCCGTATTTTAGCATTTCGTTTTTGTGGCCACTTTAGGGCTTATTGAATAAAACTTGCGTGATTAGTCACGTTAGGTGCATACGCTAAACCGCTTTTGGGGTGCATAAATCCTCAGCTTGTTATCAAAAAGTGCATAATAGTGAATAAAAAATCACGATTAATAAGCAAAATTCAATTCTAACAAGCCACGAATTGAGCATAGATCCTCAAAAACGTTGTTCCGTTCGATAGCCAGTTAGTTGGAATTTAATCTGTATAAACTTAAAAATCACAGGTTTTATGACCAATTATTACCCAAATACCTTGTATTAACTCAATCTACAAAACTTGCATATTACGGACAAGCTTGTCATAAATAGACGCTGGATTAATAGTAAGGATGCAAAATGAGTAAGCTGTACGTTGGCTCCGAAGTCGGTCAATTGAGACGAGTTCTCCTAAATAGACCTGAAAGAGCACTCACCCACCTCACCCCTTCAAACTGTCATGATCTTCTATTTGATGATGTACTTGCCGTTGAAGCCGCTGGTGAAGAACATGATGCCTTTGCAGAAACGCTGCGCAGCCAAGACGTAGAAGTACTACTGCTGCATGACCTGCTAGTAGAAACGCTTGCCGTATCTCAGGCTCGTGAGTGGTTGCTGAATACTCAAATCTCAGATTTCCGTTATGGGCCGACTTTCGCCCGTGACTTAAGAAACTACCTTGCTCAAATGGATAATGAGCATCTAGCAACGATCTTACTCGGTGGCTTGGCCTACTCTGAGCTTCCTATCAAATCATCATCGATGCTGCCTAAAATGCATCGACCACTCGATTTCGTTATCGAGCCACTGCCTAACCACCTATTTACGCGAGATACTTCTTGCTGGGTTTACGGTGGTGTATCGCTTAACCCAATGATGAAGCCTGCACGTCAACGTGAAACGAACCACCTGCGTGCTATCTACCGCTGGCACCCAGTGTTCGCAGGCCAAGATTTCATTAAGTACTTTGGTGACGAAGACCTTCACTACGACAACGCTAACATTGAAGGCGGTGACGTACTGGTTATCGGTAAAGGTGCGGTACTGGTTGGTATTTCAGAGCGTACGAAACCACAAGGTGTCGAAAACCTAGCGGCTAGCCTATTTAGATCAGGCCAAGCGAGCGAAGTGATTGCGATCGATCTACCAAAACACCGCTCTTGTATGCACCTTGATACGGTGATGACACACATGGATATCGACACGTTCTCTGTCTATCCAGAGATCGTTCGTAAAGACCTCGACACTTGGCGCTTAACGCCAAAAGAAAACGGCGAAATGCGTGTCGAGAAAGCTGAAAACTACCTGTCAGCGATTGAAGGCGCACTAGGCCTTGATCAACTGAAGATCATCACTACCGGCGGTGATAACTACGAAGCTGAGCGTGAACAGTGGAATGACGCTAACAACGTACTGACAGTGAAACCTGGTACCGTGATTGGTTATGAGCGTAATGTTTACACCAATGAGAAATACGACAAAGCGGGTATCGAAGTTCTAACGATTCCTGGCAACGAGCTAGGCCGTGGTCGTGGCGGCGCGCGCTGTATGAGTTGCCCTATCGAAAGAGACGGTATCTAAGTCAAAGAGCTCAGTTAAACAGACTCAATAGTCTTATCTAGGCCAGTATTCATTTACTGGCCTTTTTTATCAAATTAATAAAATAAATATTCACAAATATAGCATTTTTATGTTTAACTAAGTTCTTCATTGATTCTATATACGCAAGGAGCGAGAGATGGCCTTTAATCTTCGCAATCGTAACTTTCTAAAACTTCTCGACTTTACTCCTAAAGAGATTCAGTTTTTACTCGACCTGTCTGCTGACCTAAAAAAAGCTAAGTATGCAGGCACTGAGCAGAAGAAACTCAACGGCAAAAACATTGCTTTGATCTTCGAGAAAGCATCAACTCGAACACGATGTGCGTTTGAAGTGGCCGCCTTTGATCAAGGTGCTCAAGTCTCTTACCTTGGCCCTTCTGGTTCTCAGATTGGTCAAAAAGAATCAATGAAAGATACGGCGCGTGTATTGGGACGCATGTACGATGGCATTGAATATCGTGGCTTTGGCCAAAGTATCGTTGAAGACTTAGGCGCTTATGCGGGCGTGCCGGTTTGGAATGGTTTAACCGATGAGTTCCACCCTACTCAGATTTTGGCTGATTTCCTCACTATGCTTGAGCATGGTCGCGGAAAACATCTGCACCAAATCAGCTTTGCTTACCTAGGCGATGCACGCAATAACATGGGTAACTCTCTGTTAGTCGGAGCCGCGAAGATGGGCATGGATATTCGCCTTGTCGCGCCTAAAGCATTCTGGCCAGAAGAGCAGCTTGTTGAAGAGTGCCAAGCTATCGCGCAAAGCACAGGTGCCAACATCACGCTGACAGAAGACGTTGCTGAAGGTGTTCAAGGCTGTGATTTCCTTTATACCGATGTTTGGGTTTCAATGGGCGAGGCCCCTGAAGCTTGGGACGAACGTGTAGCGGTAATGAAACCATACCAAGTGAATATGGATGTCATTAAGCTCACTGGCAATCCTCAAGTGAAATTCATGCACTGCCTACCCGCTTTCCATAACAATGAAACCGTGATCGGCCAGCAAGTCGCAGATAAGTATGGAATGAACGGTTTAGAAGTTACTGATGAAGTCTTTGAATCGGATTACTCAATTGTGTTTGATGAAGCTGAGAATCGCATGCATACCATCAAAGCGGTGATGGTTGCGACACTGGGTCAATAGCGAATACTGAAAGTAAACAAAAGCTTGATGTAATCGCTTGCGCTCACAAATTGAAAGCGTATAATTCTCGGCAATTTGTCTGAGAGTAGTGAAAATGACGCCAACCAATATTGTGATAAAACATAATGATATTGTGAAAACACATAGTAATATTGTGAAAACACCAAATATTGCTCGTAAGCTAAGATGCTTACCAGGCCGTCTATTCTGCTTTTCAGCACTTTTTTAAAGCCTCCCATTATGGGGGGCTTTTTTATGGCCAATACATTATTGTGGGGAAGAAGATCATGGCGAACTCGCTCTATCAAAAGCACATCATCTCAATTCCAGAGCTTTCTCGTGAAGAGCTAGAATTAATTGTTCAAACGGCAGGTCAGCTAAAGGCTGAACCAAACCCAGAACTCATCAAGAACAAAGTTGTTGCCAGCTGCTTCTTCGAACCTTCTACGCGAACTCGTCTCTCTTTTGAAACTGCGATTCAACGCATCGGTGGTGATGTGATTGGTTTCGACAGTGGTGGTAACACTTCACTGGCGAAGAAAGGCGAAACGCTAGCGGACTCGGTACAGGTTATCTCTTCATACGTTGACGCTTACGTGATGCGTCACCCTCAAGAAGGCGCAGCGCGTCTGGCTTCAGAGTTCTCAAACGGTGTACCTGTTATTAACGCAGGTGACGGCGCAAACCAACACCCAACACAAACGTTATTAGACCTATTCTCTATCGCTGAGACACAAGGCCGCCTAGACAACTTAAACGTTGCATTCGTTGGTGACCTTAAGTACGGCCGCACGGTTCACTCGTTGACTCAAGCACTAGCGAAGTTCGACAACATCTGTTTCTACTTCGTTGCTCCAGAAGCTCTAGCGATGCCAGACTACATTTGCGAAGAGCTTGATGAAGCGGGCATCAAGTACCAACTATTGACGGACATGGAAGATGTCATTCCTGAGCTAGATGTCTTGTACATGACTCGAGTTCAAAAAGAGCGCTTCGATGAGTCAGAATACGCGCACATCAAATCCGCATACATCCTGACCGCTTCGATGCTGGAAAATGCACGCGATAACTTGAAGGTTCTGCACCCTCTTCCTCGCGTTGATGAAATTACTGTCGATGTCGATAAAACACCTTACGCTTACTACTTCCAGCAAGCAGAGAATGGTGTTTACGCTCGTGAAGCATTGCTAGCCCTTGTTCTTAACGAAACGCTGTAGAGGAGAGATATCATGTCTAAAGAGACTCAATTAAAAGTTGAAGCAATCAGAAACGGTACTGTTATCGACCATATCCCAGCCAACATCGGGATCAAGGTACTCAAACTGTTCGACATGCATAACTCAAATCAGCGAGTAACGATTGGCCTAAACCTTCCATCTTCTGCTCTAGGCGGCAAAGACTTACTCAAGATTGAGAATGTTTTTATCACTGAAGAACAGGCGAGCAAGTTAGCACTTTACGCACCTCACGCAACGGTAAACCAAATCGAAGATTACGAAGTGGTTAAGAAGCTACCGCTAGAACTTCCTGAGCAAATCAACGATGTGTTTGAGTGTCCAAACACCAACTGTATTACTCACAATGAGCCCGTAGAAAGCAGCTTTAAGATCTTTGAAAAGAAAGAAGATATTCGATTGAAGTGTAAGTACTGCGAAAAAGTCTTCTCTCGTGAGATCGTGACAGAAAGATAACGTCATACGGCAACGCCGATCGAACGCAAAAACTATTCAATACCTCGCCTGTGCGGGGTATTTTGCTCTTTACCTATCCTGAGTTTGAAGGCACACTAAAAATTGCTTTTTATCCAATAACTGACGGAATAACCAATGACTAAAGTACTTCACACAGAATCTGCTCCAGCTGCAATCGGCCCATACGTACAAGGTGTTGACCTTGGCAATATGGTTCTGACTTCTGGTCAAATCCCAGTAAACCCAGCAACTGGTGAAGTATCTGCTGATATCGCAGAGCAAGCTCGCCAATCTCTAGACAACGTTCAAGCGGTTGTTGAAGCTTCTGGCCTGACTGTAAAAGACATCGTAAAACTAACGGTATTCGTTAAAGACCTAAACGACTTCGGCACAGTAAACGAAGTTTACGGTAAATTCTTTGATGAGCACGGCGTTGCAAACTACCCTGCACGTTCATGTGTTGAAGTAGCTCGTCTGCCAAAAGATGTAGGTATCGAGATCGAAGCTATTGCGGTTCGCAAATAGGTTTTAATCTTTAGATTAAACACCTTCTAATAAACGACTTAGCGTAATACTGAGTGTTTATTAGATACAAAAAAAGGTTGCCCAGTTGGCAACCTTTTTTATTGTTCATCGTTTCGCTTAGATAATTACTTTTTATTAAGCTCAACCACTTCTTTGTCTAACTCTTCAAGCTTAGCAGCCATCTGCTCACGGGCCAGGTTAGCCAGTTCACGAATATTAGACTTGTCGTAGCCTTCAGTGCTGATTGGTGGCAGCATTTCAACAATCACGTGACCATTGTTCCAACGGTTTAGCTTCACGCCACCTGTTGAGCTACACACGATAGGGATGATAGGCAAGCCAGCACCAATCGCAGCATGGAATGCACCTGTTTTGAATGGCAGCAGACCACGGCCACGAGAACGAGTGCCTTCAGGGAACATCCAAACTGAAACATCGCTCTCTTTTAGACTCGTCACGACCTGATCAATCGTACCTACCGCTTTGCTACGGTTAGCACGGTCAATTAGGATGTTACCCGTCAACCAGTAAAGCTGACCAAATAGAGGCATCCACACTAGGCTTTTCTTACCAACAGTTACCACTTTTGGCGTTACCGCTGATGAAATCGTGAATAGATCCCAGCTGTTTTGGTGGTTCGCCACATAAACATGTTGGCCGCGAGAGTAGGCATCTTCTGGGATGCGAAGCTCTAACTTCATGCCGAAGATCTTCGACATGCGACCGAAATAACGGCCAAAGGTAAATACGTGTTTCGGGTTGCGTGGACTTAATAGGCAGTAACCACAACCAAATACAAACATAAGAATCGCAAATATCGCCACTGCGAAAATACGTAATATTGCTATCATTTTGTTCCTCACCGACCGCCAAGTTGATTCATCTATTCGCGCAAAAATGAGCAATAGATTTACTCGCGGTAAATACAACTATAAAAAAGCCGAAACCAAGGTTCCGACTTTTATGTTTTCATCTTACTGATTCATGAATCCACTAACCTAAGTTAGTTCGACTCACTAAATCGTATAATGTTTGCGCCTAAGGCTGACAATTTATCTTCAATCTTATCGTAGCCACGATCGATGTGATAAATACGGTCAACGATGGTTTCACCTTGAGCAATACAGCCAGCAATAACAAGGCTCGCAGATGCGCGAAGGTCCGTTGCCATTACTTGAGCGCCGCTCAGTTTTTCCGTTTCACCACAGATAGCCGTGTTACCTTCGATTTCCGCTTTTGCACCCATTCGCTGTAACTCAGGAATGTGCATAAAACGGTTTTCAAAGATAGTCTCAGTGATAACACCACTGCCCTTCGCCATCATGTTAAGCAGAGTAAACTGTGCTTGCATGTCGGTTGGGAAACCAGGGTGAGGTGCCGTTACGATTTTCACCGCTTTCAGTTCACGACCCGTCATATCAAGACTGATCCAGTCTTCGCCCGTTTCAACCTTCGCACCCGCTTCTTCAAGCTTCGCTAAGGCAGCTTCAAGAAGATGAGCGTTGGTGTTGCGACAAACCACTTTACCGCCAGAAACAGCAGCAGCAACCAGGAAAGTACCTGTTTCAATACGGTCAGCAACCACAGAGTGTTGGCCACCACCAAGACGTTCAACGCCTTCGATAGTAATCGTATCTGTACCTGCGCCAGAAATTTTAGCACCCAGTTTGTTTAGGAAGTCAGCCGTATCAACAATCTCAGGCTCACGCGCTGAGTTATCGAGTACTGTTGTTCCTTCCGCTAGCGTTGCTGCACACATGATAGTAATGGTGGCACCCACACTTACTTTATCCATCACGATGTGCGCGCCTTTCAGACGGCCATCAACACTTGCTTTCACATAACCATCTTCCAACTTAATGGTCGCACCTAGTTGCTCTAGACCGTGGATATGCAGATCAACAGGTCGAGCACCAATTGCACAACCGCCTGGAAGTGACACTTGGCCTTCACCAAAACGAGCGACTAGAGGACCTAAAGCCCAGATAGAAGCACGCATTGTTTTCACTAAATCGTAAGGCGCACAAAATTCATTAATTTCGCTGCCATCAACATGAACACTACCATTACGCGATACTTTTGCGCCTAAACGCTTAAGCAGTTCCATCGTAGTATCGATGTCACGTAGGTGAGGAACGTTACTTACTTCCACTGGCTCTTCAGCAAGAATTGAAGCAAATAAGATAGGTAGCGCTGCATTTTTTGCGCCTGAGATCGTCACTTCACCGCTTAGCGGCTTATCCGATCCAATAACTCGAAACTTTTCCATCATAAACCTTAAAGTGACATCAGTTTCTTATCACATTCCCACTCTTCCGGCGTGAAAGCCTTAATAGAAAGAGCATGGATGTCATTGCGTTGAATGTATTCCATTAGTGGGCCGTAGATTAGTTGCTGCTTCTTAACTCGATTCATGCCGTCAAAACATGGATCAACCGCAACAACTTCGTAATGACTGCCTTCCCCTTTCACGAAAATTTCCTGAAGGTTCAGTGCTTCTGCTAATAATTCTTGTACTTTTGTGCTGTCCACAAATAGCTCCTGCCTAATTTTTTATGTGTTCTGCCATCATTGGCTGGATATTGCTCAATTGGAACAACGTTCGTAATTGTTCTGGCACGAAACTGAGCATTATATGACAGTTTTGATTTTTTGCATGCTCTAATAAGTGAATTAGCATCACCATTCCTGCTGAATCGACTCGATTTATATGGCTAAGGTCAATTTCAACGCTCGATTCCGTCGTTTGCCACTTTTCCAATATACGCCAGATTGCAGGGACACTGTCTCGGTCTAAATCACCGAACAGTTGATACTCTTTAGAGCTTAGTGCTTGCCATTGAGAATGGCTCATTATTTGTTACTCTCAAAACGAATCGGTTGTGCGGCTAATTTCTCTAGTTCGTCTGCAACTTGTAAGATGCCTTCTTGACGAATCTTAGTATTCCACTCCGATTGCTTGCTCGACAACAAGCTAATACCTTCGGCAACCATATCAAATGCTTTCCACTCGCCAGATTTCTTGTCTTTGCGAAGCTTAAATTCAAGCTTAATGTTTGGTCGCGGCGTATCGATGATGTCGACCTTGATACTGGTAATGCGGCTATCCGCTTTGATTTTTGGTTCTGGACCAAATTCAATCGTCTGATCTGTGTATTGAGTCAGCACTTGGGCATAAGAAGAAACAAGGTATTTACGGAATGAATCGATAAACACGCCCACGTCTTTTCTATCCGCGCCTTTCAAGTTTGGTCCAAGTAACTTAAGAGCTGCATATTGTGCATTCACATAAGGCATCAACTCTTCTTCCACGATGACCTTCAATAACTCTGGATCTTGGTGGATGTTGTCTTGTTCACTCTTCAAACGCTCAAATGCCACTTCGGCAACTTGAGTCATCATCTGGTAAGGCTGAGTACGGTCAATCGATTCTGCAGCAAAGGCTTGGGTAGAAATAAGCAACGCCATTGCCGCCATAAACATTGATTTCAAGTAACCAATAGCTTTTAAATAACTAATAGTTTTCAACATTATCTTATTCCTTAGCTTCGCTGTCATTAGAACCACCAACGCTATACAGCACTTGGCCAATCAAATCTTCTAGTACCAATGCTGACTTAGTGTCTTCAATTGAATCACCATCGACCAACATCTCTTCATCATCAAAAATGAAGCCTGGAACCAGACTAATGTACTGCTCACCAATTAAGCCAGATGTTAAAATTTGAGCACTAGAGGTATCTGGAAATTGTGAGTACTTCCCGTCAATAGACAGTTCAACGACAGGAAGGTAGCTCTCGGTATCAAGCTCAATGCTTTTAACTCGTCCAACAACGACGCCACCCACTTTCACTGGAGAACGAACTTTTAGGCTGCCAATGTTGTCAAAGGTCGCTTTTAGATTGTAAGTATGGTTCGAACCTATGCCTTTTACGTCAGCGACTTGAAAGATCATGATTAAGATTGCGCAAATTCCGGCAATAACAAAGGTGCCGACCCATAATTCTAATTTTCGAGTTTGTTGCATGATTAATTCCCAAACATCAATGCGGTAAGAACAAAATCTAGCCCTAGTACCGCTAGAGAAGAGTGCACTACAGTGCGTGTGGTTGCCTGACTGATACCTTCTGAAGTCGGTACTGCGTCATAACCATTGAAAAGTGCGATCCAAGTTACGGTGATAGCGAAGACCATACATTTGATCATGCTGTTACCAATATCTCGGCCAAGTTCTACTGAAGACTGCATCGCAGACCAGAAACTGCCGTGATCAATGCCTTTCCAATCAACACCAACCAGTTGACCGCCCCAAATACCTACCGCCATAAAAATCATAGCAAGCAGTGGCATTGAGATAAGCCCGGCCCAAAGACGTGGTGCAATAATGCGTTTAAGAGGGTCAACGGCCATCATCTCAAGGCTTGAGATCTGCTCTGTTGCCTTCATTAACCCAATCTCTGCCGTGAGTGCTGAACCGGCTCGACCTGCAAATAATAACGCAGTCACCACAGGCCCCAACTCACGCAACAGTGAAAGCGCGACCATTTGACCAAGGTTTCCCTCAGCGCCGTAGTCAATTAACACGACATAGCCCTGCAGGCTGAGCACCATGCCGATAAACAGACCCGAAACTAAAATAATAGCCAATGACTGAACGCCAACGCTATAAAGTTGTTTTACTAATAAGGGGAAGTTTTTTAGTCGCGGGATGCCAAACAAAGCCCCAAATAACATCAGGCTTGCTCGACCAAATGACTCACAGCTCGCAAGTGTACGCTTACCGACACCCGCAATAGTTTTAACAATCATATTAAAACAAATCCTTTTCTAAGCTCTTCGCAGGGAATCTAAATGGTACTGGACCATCGGCTTCGCCTTGCAAAAATTGCTGCACTCTCGGATCGCTATTGTTGTACAACTCATCAGGTGTTCCAGCGGCAATAATCTTGCTATCTGCCATGAGGTAAACCCAATCAGCAATACTCATCACCTCTGGCACATCGTGAGAAACAACAATCGAGGTTAAGCCCAAGGCTTGATTGAGATTTCGTATCAATTCAACCAATACGCCCATGGTGATGGGATCTTGGCCAACAAACGGCTCATCGTACATGATAAGTTCTGGATCCAGTGCGATTGCGCGCGCCAGTGCGGCACGCCTAGCCATTCCGCCAGACAACTCACTCGGCATCAATTGCGCAGCACCACGTAATCCTACCGCTTCAAGCTTAAGTAATACGATGGTACGAATGAATTTTTCATTAAGTTCAGTGTGCTCTCGCAGCGGAAACGCCACATTATCAAAGACATTGAGATCCGTAAAAAGCGCACCCGATTGAAATAGCATGCTCATTTTCTTACGTGCTTGATACAGCTTTCGACGTGATAATGCAGGGACATTGTCGCCATCAAACCAAATTTCGCCTTCATCTGGCGGCAGTTGCCCACCAATCAAACGCAGTAAAGTCGTTTTGCCAATCCCAGACGGCCCCATGATTGCGGTTATCTTGCCTTGAGGCACCTCTAAACTGATGTCATCAAAGATAACGCGCTCACCACGTGAGAAGCTGAGGTTCTTAACTTTCACAAGCTCAGTGTTCAACATATTTTTGTTGTTTCCTTGCTTTAAAAAACGCCAATTATGGCTGCAATAATAATGAGTCTACTTTAGAATTAAAAGCACTGTTCAATTAATTCATATTAAACAGGAATCTATGCAGGGATTTGAAAGCATTAGGAAATTATCTATTGATCTCTCTTTCTTGCCTGCTAACTGGTAATTAATTTGCCGAGTGACTTCCCTTTTATCTAGCAACAGGTCAAAATTAGCGGTTAATTCTCCGTTTTTATTAATTTTTTAGGAATCATCATGCTTGAAGCGATTGCGTTTCTTATTATCGGTCTAGGTTTTTTGGTGTGGAGTGCAGATAAGCTGGTTTACGGTGCCGCTGCTCTTGCTCGCAACTTCGGTATTTCACCACTAGTTATCGGTATGACGATCTTAGCAATGGGGTCTTCGGCTCCTGAAATGATGGTTTCTGCGACAGCAGCCCTTGATGGCAAAACAGATACAGCTGTAGGCAACGTACTGGGCTCTAACATCGCCAACATCGCGCTGATTTTAGGTATTACAGCCCTTATCAAGCCGTTATCGATTAGCTCAGGCGTGATTCGTCGTGAACTACCATTAATGATCGGTGTCACTCTGCTAGCGGGCGCCCTATTGTGGGATAACCATTTAGGCTTCTATGAAGGCGTGTTGTTGTTTGTTCTTTTTGCCGCGTTTTTGTTTGCTATGTTGCAAATCAGCCGCAGCGAGAAAAAGAACGGCGATGCTTTCCTTGATGAGCAAGAATCAGAGATCCCTGAAGGCGTAAGTAACCCTAAGGCTGCAATGTGGGTCGTGATTGGTCTAATCGTCCTACCTTTAGCTGCTGATATGCTGGTAGATAACGCTGTGATCATCGCGAAGTTCTTCGGCATGAGCGACCTTGTCATTGGTTTAACCATCATTGCTGTTGGTACTAGCCTTCCTGAACTTGCAGCATCACTAGCCGGCGTTATGAAGGGTGAAGATGATATGGCTGTAGGTAATATCATTGGTTCAAACGTATTCAACATCCTTGCTGTTATGGGTATCCCGGGCATCCTAAACCCTTCGATCTTGAGCGAGTTCGCTATGGGTCGTGACTTCTGGGTAATGCTAGGCGTATCGCTACTACTTGTTGTGATGGCACTAGGAAAATCTCGTAGTGTGAATCGTATTGAAGGCGGCGTGTTAATTGTGACGTTCGTGGCCTACCAAAGTTACCTATTAATGAACATGTCGGCTTAATTGTTGATTTAACTTCCCGTACTTGGAGTATTTGATGTCTCAGCCATTTGATTACCGCAGCGTTGCAAAACAAGTTTTGGAAACCGAAGTTGCAGGTCTCACTCAATTAGACCAATATTTTAATGATGATTTTTGTAAAGCTTGCGACCTTATCCTGAACAACAAAGGCAAAGTCGTTGTGATGGGCATGGGTAAATCAGGCCACATTGGCAACAAAATCGCAGCAACATTGGCAAGTACCGGGACATCGGCTTTCTTTGTTCACCCAGGCGAAGCGGCGCATGGCGACTTAGGCATGATCGAACCTGGTGATATTGTGATTGCAATATCCAACTCCGGCGAATCGGGAGAAATCCTCAGCCTATTTCCTGTGTTAAAGCGTCTGAGCATCAAGATCATCAGCATGACAGGCAAGCCAGCATCAAACATGGCAACCCTGTCTGATATCCATTTACAAATTTCAGTACCGGAAGAAGCTTGTCCGCTGGGCTTAGCACCAACAACAAGCACCACGGCGACTTTGGTCATGGGTGATGCATTAGCCGTTGCACTTTTGCAGGCTCGAGGCTTCACCGCTCAAGACTTTGCCCTGTCTCATCCTGGTGGCGCTTTAGGTCGTCAGCTGCTGTTGAAGCTCGACGACATCATGCACACAGGCGATTCACTTCCTGTTGTAGCACCCGACGCACTAGTAAGAGACGCTCTACTAGAGATATCTCAGAAAGGCTTAGGCATGACAGCAATCGTTGGTGAAGATGGCCAAATGGCCGGTATTTTTACCGATGGTGATTTACGCCGTATCTTAGACAAACGCGTTGATATCCATAACACGCAGATCGGTGATGTGATGACGCTAAACCCGACGGTAGCCGAGCCAAACATGCTCGCGGTTGAGGGCTTAAACTTGATGCAAGCGAAGAGCATCAATGGCCTGATGTTATGCCAAGAAGGTAAATTAGTCGGAGCGTTAAACATGCATGACTTACTGAAAGCAGGAGTAATGTAATGACACAGACAGTCGAAACTCTATACGGCACTGTTAATTCAGATGTATTTGCGATTGCAAAAGAGATCAAACTGCTGATTTGCGATGTCGATGGTGTCTTCTCTGATGGTCGCATCTACATGGGCAACAACGGTGAAGAGCTGAAAACCTTCCACACTCGTGACGGTTACGGTATCAAATCACTGATGAACGCAGGCATTGAAATCGCGATCATCACGGGTCGCAAATCTCAAATTGTTGAGAATCGTATGACCGCTCTAGGCATTAAGCTGATTTATCAAGGTCAAGACGATAAAGTTAAGGCATACCAAGATATTTGCGATAAGCTTTCTGTAAACCCTGAAAATACAGGTTACATCGGAGACGATCTGATTGACTGGCCTGTAATGGAAAAAGTTGGCTTGAAGGTCTGTGTGGCAGATGGGCACCCGCTACTTGCAAAGCGTACAAACTACGTGACAACCATTAACGGTGGTCATGGCGCGGTACGTGAAGTCTGTGACCTTATTTTACAAGCAAGAAATGAACTCGACGTGCATAAAGGTTTAAGCATATGAGTTTTACTCGTATTATCTATTTAATACTCATATTTATTGCCTCTTGGTCGACCTATTACTTGTACGACAAAGAGCAAACATCAACGATACAAGTGGCTCCAAATTTGGAGCTGCCCGCGTTTAGTGGCAAAAGCCTGAACAACATTAGCTACGACGAAAGCGGTATTCGCAGCTATCAGGTTGAATCGACGTATTTAGAACACTACTCAGTAGTTGGCGATACGCACTTTCAAAACCCAGTTCTTTCGGTATTCCGTGAAGGGCACACGATTGAATGGCAAGTCACCGCTGATCGCGCGATTATGGATGAGAATCAAGTTGTCACGTTTTATGACAACGTCGTAGCAAAGAACCTGTTGCCAGAAGCCAGCTTCGATACAATGACCACAGATAAAATGGTTGTTGAGCTGCCTAGCCGAGATTTTTATTCAGAGACTCCGGTCCATATGATCGGTACATTTTTTGAAACTGAGGGACAAGCAATGAAAGGTAACTTCGGTACCAACAATGCAACCCTCTTTAATTCTGTTCAAGGTAGATATGAAACTCTTACACCTTAGTTTATTCGCTTTGACCCTTGCGGCACCTAATGTCTATGCTCTGTCTTCGGATAGTGAGCAACCTGTCTACATTGACTCAGACAGCCAGCAATTGGATATGAAAAGTAACCAAGTGACTTTCCTTGGTGATGTGAACCTTAAACAAGGCAGCATCAATATCAATGCCGATAAGGTTATTGTTACTCGTAACGCCGTAAACGGTGAGATTGAAGAAATTCAAGGCTTCGGTAAGCCAGCAACCTTCTCTCAGCTTACTGACGACGGTAAGACACTCTACGGTGAAGCTGACGACCTGCACTACCAGCTTGTTGCCGACCGACTGATCATGACTAAGAATGCGATGTTATCTCAAGATGGCAGCATCATTCGCGGTTCTAAGATCACTTACCAGATCGGTTCTCAGAAATTAGTCGCTGACAGTGGTGAAAACAAACGAGTGTCAACGGTTTTACAACCAACGGAAGTGAATAAGTAACGATGGCTGTTCTTAAAGCAAAAAACCTAGCGAAAACCTACAGTAAACGTAAGGTTGTTACCGATGTAAGCTTACAGGTAGAGTCAGGCCAGATCGTCGGTCTGCTTGGGCCTAACGGTGCAGGTAAAACCACATCTTTCTATATGATTGTTGGTTTGGTGGCGCGTGATGAAGGTACCATCAGCATTGATGACCGAGACATCAGTATCTTACCAATGCACAGCCGCTCTCGTCTTGGTATCGGTTACCTGCCTCAAGAAGCATCGATTTTCCGTAAGTTGTCCGTAGAGAACAACATCATGGCGGTTTTACAAACCCGTGATGAAATGACCAACGAACAACGCCAAGATAAGCTGGAAGACCTGCTAGAAGAGTTCCACATCCAACATATCCGCACCAGCAATGGTATGGCTCTGTCGGGTGGTGAGCGTCGTCGTGTAGAGATTGCTCGTGCACTAGCAGCAAACCCGCAGTTCATTCTATTGGATGAACCATTCGCCGGTGTTGACCCGATCTCAGTAATCGATATCAAAAAAATCATTGTTCACCTGCGTGATCGCGGCTTGGGCGTTTTGATTACCGACCACAACGTTCGTGAAACATTAGACGTGTGTGAAAAAGCTTACATCGTAAGCCAAGGACACCTGATCGCTGAGGGTACTCCTGAAGATGTTCTCAATAACGAACAAGTTAAACAAGTTTATCTAGGCGAACAATTCCGTCTATGATTATATAGAGAGTATCGAGAGTTCTAAGAATAATAACTAGGTAAGTCACACTGAATGAAACCCTCATTACAACTTAAGCTAGGCCAACAGTTAGCAATGACTCCTCAATTGCAGCAAGCGATTCGTTTGTTGCAATTGTCTACTTTAGATTTGCAGCAAGAGATTCAAGAAGCACTTGAATCTAACCCACTACTCGATGTCGAAGAAGGCAATGAAGATACGCCAACATCGGAAGAAAAACCTAGCAGTGACGAAAAAGAAACTGTTGAAGCCACAGAGCAAGACTTACCTGATAGCTCAGACTTAATCGAAAAATCAGAGATTGGCAACGAACTAGAAATCGACACAACTTGGGAAGACGTCTACAGCGCGAACACCGGTAACACGGGTATTGCGATTGATGACGACATGCCGGTTTATCAAGGCGAAACCACTCAAAGCCTGCACGATTACCTGCTTTGGCAACTCGACTTAACGCCATTCACTGACACCGACCGAAGCATCGCTTTTGCATTAATCGATGCCATCGACGACTACGGCTACCTCACTGTAACTTGTGAAGACATCCTTGAAAACTTCGACAATGAAGAGATCGAGCTTGATGAAATTGAAGCGGTACGTAAACGAATTCAGCAGTTTGATCCGCTAGGTGTCGGTTCAGTCAACCTGCAAGATTGCTTGTTACTGCAACTGGCAACCTTTCCCCAAGATACGCCTTGGCTTAACGAAGCTAAGTTAGTACTTACTAGCCATATCGACCAACTCGGCAATCGCGATTACAAACTGGTTATCAAAGAGACCAAGTTGAAAGAAGCAGAACTACGTGAAGTTTTGCAACTGATTCAACAGCTGGACCCTCGTCCTGGCAGTAAGATTACTCCGGATGAAACTGAGTATGTGGTTCCAGATGTATCTGTCTTCAAAGACCTTGGCAAATGGTTAGTGACCATTAACCCTGATAGCGTGCCTAAGTTGAAAGTGAATCAGCAGTACGCTGATCTGGGCAGTAAAGGCAACAGCGCCGACAATCAATACATCCGCTCAAATTTGCAAGAAGCAAAGTGGTTAATTAAAAGCCTAGAGAGCCGAAATGAGACGCTACTCAAAGTTGCGCGATGCATTGTTGAACATCAGCGTGATTTCTTCGAACATGGCGAAGAAGCGATGAAGCCAATGGTTCTTAATGATGTTGCGTTAGCTGTTGATATGCACGAATCCACGATCTCTCGTGTGACGACTCAAAAATTCATGCATACGCCACGTGGCATCTTCGAGCTCAAATACTTTTTCTCAAGCCATGTCAGCACTGACAATGGCGGTGAATGTTCATCTACAGCAATTCGCGCACTCATCAAGAAGCTTGTCGCAGCGGAAAATACCGCGAAGCCTCTAAGTGATAGTAAGATTGCTGCTTTACTGGCTGACCAAGGAATTCAGGTAGCTAGACGTACCATAGCGAAATACCGTGAGTCTCTGGGCATTGCCCCATCGAGTCAGCGTAAACGCCTGCTATAAGCTCATTTAGTCGCTAGTTACTTAGCAACTATGATCAGGCAACCAACTGAAAAGGAAAGTCTATGCAAATCAATATTCAAGGCCATCACGTTGATCTTACCGATTCAATGCAAGACTATGTTCACACCAAATTCGACAAACTTGAGCGCTTCTTTGATCATATCAATAGCGTTCAGGTTGTTTTAAAAGTTGAGAAAATCAATCAAATCGCAGAAGCTACCCTGCATATAAATCAGGGGGAAATCCATGCGACAGCAACAGATGAAAGCATGTATGCCGCGATTGATTCATTGGTTGATAAACTCGTCCGCCAACTCAACAAGCACAAAGAAAAGCTAAGTAGTCACTAACATGCAATTAAGCGAAGTACTTTCATTGGACTGCACCAAAAGTGCAGTCCAATGCACAAGCAAAAAAAGAGCCCTTGAGCTCATCAGCCAGATAGCAGCTGAGAGCTGCGGTCAAGATTCAACAGAGCTATTTGAGTGTATGTTGAGCCGTGAGAAGATGGGCAGTACCGGTATTGGTAATGGTATCGCGATTCCCCATGCTCGTATGAATGTCAGTGATAAAGCGATAGCTGTATTACTGCAATGCCAAGATCCTATCGAATTTGATGCGATTGATAATCGTCCTGTCGACCTACTATTTGCCCTGCTTGTTCCTAGCGAACAATGCAAAGAGCATCTAAAAACCCTTTCTTGTATGGCAGAACGACTAAACGACAAGCAGACTCTTAAACAGCTGCGTAATGCTCAGAGCGATCAAGAGCTTTACGACATCATGATTCAAGTGCCAACTTGCGAGCAATAACATGCGATTAATCGTGGTTAGTGGCCAATCAGGGGCCGGTAAAAGTGTTGCGTTACGAGTCCTAGAAGACTTGGGGTATTACTGTGTCGATAATCTACCAGTAAACCTGCTCAACAACTTTGTCGAATCGGTACGCGAAAGCAACCAAAACGTTGCGGTAAGTATTGATATACGTAACCTACCGAAAGAGCCTCAGTTAGTCACCGACACGCTCGAGCAACTCGAGTCAGCTACAAACATCGATGTTGATGTATTGTTCCTCGATGCCAGCAAGCAGACACTCCTTAAGCGCTACAGCGAAACCCGCAGAATCCACCCTTTATCAATTGGCCAAGAGAAACTTTCTCTAGAGCAGGCTATTGATTTAGAAAAGACACTTCTCAGTCCTCTAGCAGAGCAAGCCAGCATTGTGATCGACAGCAGTGACTGCAACCTCTACGAGTTGAGTGAAAAAGTGCGCTTTAAAGTCGAAGGCAAAGAGAAGCAAGAACTAATCATTGTCTTTCAATCTTTCGGCTTTAAATTTGGTCTGCCAAGCGATGCCGACTACGTGTTTGATGTTCGCTTCTTACCAAACCCTCACTGGGAACCTGACTTACGACCAATGACAGGCCTTGATGCTCCGATTCACTCCTTCCTAGAGCAGCATCAAGAAGTGATTGAACTCAAACAACAGATTCAAGGCTTTGTTGAGCAGTGGCTACCAATGTTAGAGAAAAACAATCGCAGTTACCTAACGGTAGCCATTGGTTGTACTGGTGGTAAGCACCGCTCGGTCTATCTAACCCAGAAGATTGGTGAGTACTTCGAACAACTTGGTCATCAAGTTCAAATCAGACATGCCTCCCTAGAGAAGCACCAACAGGGCTAACCATGGAATTAACTCGAACTGTACTGATCCAAAATCGCTTGGGTCTTCACGCTAGAGCAGCCGTAAAGTTGGTTGAGCTTGCACAAAGCTTTGATGCAACCATCACTATCCATAGCGAAGAAGATAAAACAGCAACAGCAGACAGCGTAATGGGGTTACTTATGCTGGAATCAGCGCAAGGGCAACATATTACGATTCAAGCTGCAGGTACCGATTCACAGCAAGCACTGGATGCCGTCTGTCATCTCATTGAAGACAAGTTTGATGAGGGTGAGTAGCGAAAACGCTTCACTCACAACGCCTAAGACTCAAACAACGAACCAACCAATATTAAATCTTAGTTCTATCTAAGTTTATGATTTAAATAAGCCCCAGAATTAAGTTACTATTCCAACCATTGTTAGAATAATGAGATAGGAGGAAAATATGGCAGAGCAATTAGAATTCGACCAAGCTCACCAAACCCTCCAAGAAGTCAGCGAAGCCCTAGAAAACGGCCGATTTGTTCACGTACGCCGACAACTTCAGGACATGGAGCCTGAAGATATTGCACACCTTTTAGAAGCCTCCCCTCGCAAAAGTCGTGACGTACTCTGGCAACTCACCGATCCTGAAGACTACGGTGAAATTCTTGATGAACTAAACGAAGACGTCAAAGATGCTCTTGTGTCGAAAATGGCACCTGAGACCTTGGCAGAAGCAACCGAAGGCATGGAAACCGATGACGTCGCGTACGTACTTCGAAGCCTACCCGACGATGTTTCTCGCGAAGTCCTTTCTCAAATGGACTCCGTCGATCGTGCATTAGTTGAAACTGCCCTGTCGTACCCTGAAGATTCAGCGGGTGCGATCATGAATACCGACGTAATCACGATTCGTGGTGATGTCGATGTCGACGTTGTATTGCGCTACATGCGTATGCGTGGCGAACTGCCTGATGCAACTGATGCTCTGTATGTTATTGATGAAGAAGAACGTCTTATCGGTAACCTATCACTTACCACGCTAGTAACGACTCAACCTGATGTCCCTGTTTCAGAAGTGATGGATGATGCCGACGAAGCGATCGCGGTAGAAACCAGTGCGTCAGATATCGCGAGCCTGTTTGAACGTCGTAACTGGGTTTCTGCGCCTGTCATCGATAGTAACCAGCACCTTGTTGGTCGTATCACCATCGATGACGTGGTTGATGTTATCCGTGAAGATGCCGAACACTCAATGATGAGTATGGCGGGTATGGACGATGACGAAGATACCTTCGCACCGGTCGTAAAATCTGCTCGTCGTCGTAGTGTGTGGCTTGGTGCTAACGTACTCGCAGCACTGGCGGCAGCATCTGTATCAAACATGTTTGAAGCAACGCTCGATCAAATGGCAGCGATTGCGGTTCTGATGACTATCGTGCCTTCGATGGGGGGTGTTGCGGGTAACCAAACCGTTGCTCTGGTGATTCGTGGTTTGGCACTCGGTCATATCGGTGACAGTAACAAACGCGAACTGCTACTCAAAGAGGCAGCCATCGGCTTCCTAAACGGCGTTCTATGGGCCGTTATCATTGGTGGTATCGTGGTGGCTTGGAAAGGTAACTGGATACTGGGAGGCATCATCTCAGCGGCGATGATGACCAACTTGATTGTCGCAGGTATTGCTGGTGTAACTATCCCAGTGATGTTGAAGAAGATGAATATCGATCCAGCCCTTGCTGGCGGTATGGCACTGACCACAGTAACCGATGTTATTGGCCTATCGGTGTTCCTAGGCTTAGCGACCATACTGATCTAGTTAGCATAAGCAGTTAGCCAATTTTTGGCGAAATACAGAAAACAAAAAGGGAGTCACGGCTCCCTTTTTTAATTCATCAGATTCGCTTTAATTGAATTACTCACCCGCGACTTTCATCGACTCAAGCAGGATAGAACCCGTTTGAATTTGCGAACGTGTTTCTACGTCGTTACCCACAGCAACAATCTGAGTAAACATGTCTTTTAGGTTACCTGCGATTGTTACTTCTGATACTGGGTATTGGATCTCTCCGTTTTCAACCCAGAAACCTGCAGCGCCACGTGAATAATCACCCGTTACGGTGTTTACGCCTTGGCCCATCACTTCAGTGACTAGGAAGCCAGTACCCAACTCTTTTAGCATCTGCTCAAAGTTTTGACCGGTCGATTTAACGAACCAGTTATGAATACCACCAGCATGACCGGTTGGCGTCATATCCATCTTACGTGCGGCATAGCTCGTTAGTAGGTAAGTTGCTAGCACACCGTCAGTGATGATTTCACGATCTTGAGTGAACACACCTTCGCTATCGAATGGGCTTGAAGCCAAACCACGCAAGATATGTGGTCGCTCAGAAATGTTAAACCAGTCAGGTAGGATTTTCTGACCGAGATGATCCAATAGGAATGACGACTTGCGGTAAAGGTTACCGCCACTGATCGCCATAACAAGGTGACCAATCAAGCCAGTTGCCACATCATTAGCGAACATAATTGGGTACTGGCCTGTTGGTAGCTTTTTCGCATCCAAACGGCTAATGGTCTTTTCTGCAGCTTCTTGACCTACACGCTCAGGCGTCCACAGCTCGTCACGGTGACGTGCAACGGTGTAGCTGTAGTCACGCTCCATCTCACCGTTAGCGCCTTGTCCAATTACACAGCAGCTCGTGCTATGACGACTAGAAGCATAGCTTGCTAGTAAGCCATGGCTGTTACCATAAACCTTAACGCCATAGTGGCTGTCGTAGCTTGCGCCATCACTTTGCTTGATCTTGTCGCTATAAGCTAGCGCTTGCTTCTCAGCAGCAATTGCAATCTCAGCGGCATAGTCAGGGTTTGGTTCATCAGGGTGAAAAAGATCCAAATCTGGAATTTCTTTTACCATGTATTCTTTTGCGGCAGGACCTGCAAATGGGTCTTCAGAAGTGTACTGAGCGATATCAAGCGCAGCCGCTACTGTTTGAGCAATTGCCTTTTCACTCAGATCAGATGTAGATGCGCTGCCTTTTTTCTGGCCGCGGTAAACAGTAATACCTAGAGCACCATCACTATTAAATTCAACGTTTTCCACTTCACACATACGTGTTGAAACACTTAAACCCGTTGACTTAGTAATAGCAACTTCAGCGGCGTCGGCACTCACAGAGGCCATGTCCAACGCTTTTGCTACTGCGGCTTCTAGCTCAACTCTTTGCTGGGCGACTTGCTGTTTTACATCCATATCTATTCTAATTTTGTAGGTCAATATTACGTAGGATAACAAGAATTTCGCTTTCTCCCCAAGATTCTTGCTAAAATAGGCAATATATTCGTTTGAGATAGTGACATAGGCAGAAAAGATGGCTCGCAAAAACCAAAAAGCCCCATGGGAACCAGAAGAAGAAATCATCTGGGTAAGTAAGACAGAAATGAAAACCGACATGGAAGCGCTACAAAAACTGGGGGAAGAACTTGTTTCCCTGAAGCCTTCTGTATTAGACAAGTTTCCTCTGTCTGAAGATTTGGCACAAGCGATTAAAGATGCACAACGCTTTAAAAATGAAGCGAAGCGCCGTCAACTTCAATACATTGGTAAAGTAATGCGCAATGTCGATCCTGAGCCAATTCAAGCGGCTTTGGATAAAGTACGTAACAAGCACTCGCAAGCAACCGCTGAACTGCACAAGCTTGAGCAACTGCGTGATCGCGTTGTTGCTGAAGGCGATGCTGCCATTTCAGAAGTCATGGACATGTACCCTGAAGCAGACCGTCAGCGTCTTCGTCAGCTAGCTCGCCAAGCTAACAAAGAGAAATCAGCGAACAAGCCAGCAAAGGCTTCTCGTGAAATCTTCCAAATCTTAAAAGAGCTAAAGCTAGAAGACTAATCTTTGTCGCTTTATTCTGTAAGACAATAAAAGACCTAGCGCATGCTAGGTCTTTTTGTTTTTGACGCACTCGATATCAAGAAGCACTCAATATCAATAAATACTCACAGGAGTGATGAGTCGTCACTCACCCGCTTTAACAAATGAGCTTAATTCTGTCTGTGGATGATCCGCCGTCAGTGCCTCTATCGAGTCTTCAACCAACACCTTACCTAGCGCCACAAACACAAACTTATTCGCGATACTGCGTGCGTCACCTAAATGGTGAGTCACCATCAAGACCGTAATATTTCGCTCTGCCGCTAATCGCTTCACTAAGCTAAGCATCTCTTCACGCAGCAAAGGGTCAAGCGCAGAGAAAGGTTCATCAAGCAGCCAAATATCATGAGGTTGGACAAAACAACGCGCTAACGCGACACGCTGGCGTTGACCACCGGATAAGTGCTCAGGCAATCTATCCAAATACTCAGCGACGCCAACTTGCGCTGCGGCTTGCTCCACAGCTTGCTTTTGGGTTGCAGTAAGCTTTAAACCTGGATGCAGACCTAAACCAATATTTTCTCGCACCGTAAGGTGAGCAAACAGGTTGTGCTCTTGAAACAACATCGCCAACGGACGCTGATGTGCTTCTTTACCAATAAGCGACTGCCCAGCCACTGATATCTCACCCGATGTAGGCTCGATGAAACCAGCAACTAGCGCCAACAGTGTAGACTTACCCGCACCACTCGGCCCCATAAGCGCAACAATATCGCCCTGCTCAGCTTGAAAATCAAAGCTAAACAACTCTCTGTGATAATGGTAATCCACATCTTTCATCACTAACATCATCGGTTCCTTAATTCTTTAGCATCGAGCTTAGATCTTCGAGTAAATAAGAATTCTATTAAGCTAAAACTGCCGACACTCAGTAACAGTAAGCTCACAGAAACTACCGCCGCCGCTTCCATTTGATAGCTGCCTAACAATTGGAATAGGTACAAAGGCAGAGTTCTAAAATCTTGGCTACCAAACAAAGCAATCGCGCTTAAGTCACCCATCGCCAACATAAAGCTAATCGAGAAGGCTTGCGCCATCGGCTTACGCAATGCTCGCCACTCCACTAACCTAAAACGCGTGAAACCTGTCATACCCAAGCTTGCACACACATACTGGTACTGCTGAGACAAATGCAGCATAGGTTGAGCTAGGGTTTTAATTACGTAAGGCAGCGCCATTAAGCTGTTGACGGCAATCACGATAAAGAAAGCTAAACTGAATACATCGGTGAATGAACGCAGTAATAAGAAGATACCCGTACTGATCACCAGCCCCGGAGTCACCAAGATAATAGTGCCAATCAGCTCGATTTTATCGGCTCGAAAATTCTTGTTCTGTAAACGCCATGCTCGGCTAGTCAGTAGTATGGCGATACCAATACCAACTGCGATAACACTTGCTAATGACGCGACTTTAACCGAGGTCATTAACGCCGCCCAAAACGGCTCGCTGCTGAGTACGGTTAATGCCTGCGAGTTAATTCCACTGACGATAACCATAGCTAATGGCGGCAATACCAGCATTGAGACTATGATGATCCAAAAGCTATCCCAAGCTTTTGACCACCAGCTGTCCTTAACCAAATATTTCTCTTCCGACAGCTGACTGGCCGTCACTGAAATAGGCTTCGATAGGCGTTGAATGCTCACCGCTAGCACACCACACAGCAGCATTTGCCATATCGCGAGCAAGGCACCAGCTTGAAGGTCAAAGTCGAATTTAATCGCCTGATAAATAGCGAGCTCGATAGTGGTTGATTTAGGTCCACCGCCTAGCGCCATCACGGTAGCAAAGCTGGTAAAACACAACATGAAGACTAAGCCACACACATGTGGTAATTGCTGTCTTAAGCGAGGCCATTCAACCCATCTGAATTTGTTCCAATGACTCATACCCAAGTGAGCACAAAGCTTGTGTTGCTCGGCAGGCACGGTATCTAACGCTTGCAGAAGTAAGCGACTGGCATAAGGCAAGTTGAAGAAAACGTGCGCCAGCAAAATACCATTCAATCCGTATATGGAAAATGGCAATTCAATATCGAAGTTCGCCAAAAACTTAGCTAACCAACCACTATTGCCATAGATCGCAAGTAAGCCAAATACACCCACTAACACTGGCAGGACTAAGGTCGACGCGAACAGCCTTAACAACAAAGCGCGTCCAAAAAATTGTCTACGACACAGCGCATGAGCAATAGGTATAGCAAAGCCAACACTCAGCACCGTTGAGAGTGTCGCCTGATAAAAACTGAATTTCGTTACATGCCAATAGTAGGGATCGGACCATACTTGGCTGATATCAAGAGAAGGGGCATTGCTAAGCAATGCCCCAACTGCTGAAACCACGAAGGCGGTAATGAGTATCGCTACCCAAATCCCAACCTTAGGTGTTTTCTTTATCATAGATTGATTTTTTACCGTAAATGGTTCGCTCAGTTAACATCGAACAAACCTTTAAATACAGAAAGTTAGAAAGCTAATTTTTTAAAAGCAAATTAAAAAGTAAGTGCACTCTGCCATTCACGAATCCATGGCTTACGCTTAGCTGCAATTTCTTCGGGCGTAAAGCTTAGCGCTTTCTGAGGAACCGTAAGTTGCTCGAACCCTTTTGGAAGCTCAATATCGGTCACTGGGTACATCCAGTTGCCTGTTGGCATCGCCGATTGGAATTCATCACTTAGGATAAACGCCATAAACTCATCAGCAAGCTTTTTGTTCTTGCTGCCTTTAACCTTAGCGGCCACTTCCACTTGAGTGTAATGCCCTTCTTCGAAGCTTGCTGCTGCATACTTAGAATCGCTTTCAGCAATAATGTGGTAAGCCGGAGACGTTGTATAAGACAACACTAAATCCGACTCGCCTTCTAGGAACATAGAGTAAGCTTCAGACCAGCCTTTGGTTACAGTCACTGTTTTCTGAGCAAGCTTCTTCCATGCTGCTGTCGCTTCATCACCGTATACTGATTTCATCCAAAGCATCATGCCTTGGCCTGGTGTTGATGTACGTGGATCTTGGTAGATGACCTTAAGATCATCACGCTGCTCAACCAGTTCTTTCAAGCTCTTCGGCGGGTTTTCCAGTTTCTCTTTATTGTAAACAAAAGCAAAGTAGCCAAAGTCATAGGGTACAAAAGTGCTGTCGTTCCAACCATTAGGAAGCGTTACCGATGACGTATCAACATTATGCTCAGCCAATAAGCCCGTCGCTTTCGCTTCAGCCATCAGGTTGTTGTCGAGACCTAGCAAGATATCGGCTTTGCTGTTGCCGCCCTCAAGACGTAAACGGTTCAGAATAGACACGCCATCTTCTAGAGCGACAAAATTCACATCACAACCACACTTCTCTTCGAATGCTTTTTCAACGGCAGGACGAGGGCCCCAATCCGCAGCAAAAGAGTCATAGGTGTATACAGTCAAAGTGTTGTCTGCAGCAAAGGCAGAAAAAGAAATAGCTGTAGTAACAGCAAGGGTAGTTAATGTGAATTTCACTGGACGCTCTCCATGGTCTGAGCGGCACAGGTTTGAGGGAGGAGAACGGTAGAGGTTGTTCCTAACTCAATTCCTACGCCAGCATTATCTGGTTCAGGTTTACGGGTCCCAAGCACCTGCTTGATCTCAGCTCGCATTCATTATTTGAATGGTTCGCTCCCCGATGAGTGTTCAGAATTGTAATTTGATTTTTAACAATAAGCTATCAAGTTTGGATCAATTACGTTGATCGTAACCCCAACGTGGCACTAAACCTTGTTCGATACCAAGGTGATCTAGAATACGCGCCACCATAAAGTCGACCAGATCTTCAATTGACTTGGGTTGATGATAAAAACCCGGAGCTGCAGGCATGATCGTTACGCCCATGGTCGAAAGTTTGTGCATGTTCTCGAGATGAAGCGTCGAAAATGGCGTCTCGCGAACCACCAACAACAATTGGCCTCGCTCTTTCATGACTACGTCTGCTGCTCGCTCAATCAGGTTATCTGATAGACCATGAGCAATCGAAGCCAAGCTTCCCGCTGAACATGGGCAAACGACCATCTGCTTCGGTGCAGCTGAACCAGAGGCAACCGGCGAGAACCAATCATCTTTGCCACACACCACCAGCTTTTCAGGGGCGCAGCCAAGATGTTTAACCAAAGCTTGTTTCGCCGCATCTGGCCCAGCAGGTAACTTAAGTTCATGCTCGGTCGCCAATACCACTCGCGCTGCCGATGAAATCAGCAAGTAGACCTGATAGTCGGCTGCCAAAAGGCATTCAAGTAAACGCAGGCCATAAGGCGCACCAGATGCGCCAGTGAAAGCAAGGGTTATCGCTTTATCGTGTTTTGTCATGTTCTCAATTACTTCAAATTATAAGGTCGTGGATGCCGTTAGCCTTTGAGTGCCAATCCATCCAACAGTTTTTGATGAATGCCACCAAAGCCACCATTACTCATTACCAAAATTTGGTCGCCAGCTTGTGCCTCTGAGACAATTTTAGCAACGAATGCATCCATGTCATCACTCACGTGTGCCGGTTGGTGACAAGCGTCTGCAACATCTTGAACTGACCAATCAATGTTATCCGGTTGGAATAAGTAGGTAGAATCCGCCTGCTTCAACGAATCAGCCAGTATTTCTTTGTGCACACCACGTTTCATGGTGGCAGAACGAGGCTCTAAAACGGCAATGATTTTCTTAGTGTCGACCTTATTACGTAATCCCCCGAGCGTAAGTTCAATCGCCGTTGGATGATGAGCAAAATCGTCATAAACAGACACACCTGCCACCTCGCCTTTAAACTCCAAACGGCGCTTAGTATTAATAAAGGTAGCTAGTGATTCACAAGCAAGGTCAGGTGTCACGCCCACATGACGTGCAGCTGCAATCGCCATCAAAGCATTATTTACGTTGTGGTCGCCCACTAAATCCCAATTTACGGTTCCAACACATTCATTTTGGAAGTAAACCTCAAATTGAGAGCCATCTTTGACCAGTTTCTTGGCATCCCAGTCGCCTTGCTCGCCACTCGATTCAGTTTCACTCCAGCAACCGCGAGCTAGAACATCTTCAATAGCGCTGTCTTGCTTAGGTGAGAAAATGCGACCATTGCTTGGCACAGTACGCACCAAATGATGAAATTGTCGCTTAATCGCTTCAAGATCGTCAAAGATGTCCGCATGATCGAACTCTAGGTTATTCATCACTAAGGTTCTTGGGTGGTAATGAACGAACTTAGATCGTTTATCGAAAAAAGCACTGTCGTATTCGTCGGCTTCTACCACGAAGAACATGCTTTCACCAAGGCGAGCAGAGATACCAAAGTTACCCAACACTCCGCCAACTAAGAAGCCCGGTGCATAGCCACAGTCTTCCAAGATCCAAGCCAACATACTGGAAGTTGTGGTTTTACCGTGAGTACCGGACACCGCAAGAACCCAGCGGTCATGCAATAAGAACTCTTGCAGCCATTGTGGACCAGAGGTGTATCTAAGGTTGTTATCCAAGACATACTCAACACATGGGTTACCACGGCTCATCGCATTACCGATAACCACCAGGTCAGGCCTAGGCTCTAGTTGGCTTGGGTCGAACCCTTCAATAATTTCAATCCCTTGCGACTCCAACAAGGTGCTCATTGGTGGGTAAACATTCGCGTCACTACCCGTAACCTTGTGACCTAATTGACGAGCCAATACCGCAGCACCACCCATGAAGGTGCCACAAATTCCTAAGATATGAATATGCATAAATTGCTTCCAAACGCTTGGCTAAATAAACAATGCCTAATTAAAACGGCTTGCACTCATTATCATTAAATGGCGATTAAAAGCGAGCGGCAATGCAAAACAAATTGAGTCGACATAGTAAGTGAGATCTGTGTCGCTTAGTTCATTACCATTAAAAAGATCTAACCTTTAGAATTTAGGTAAGCGTCTAGATGAATAAAGCCCACTCAAGAGGCCGAATCTACAGTGCTCAAATCCCCCCTAATATTGAGAGAAGTTTAAGGAAATAACATGTCTGAGATGCGCACCCTTGGTGAGTTCATTGTTGAGAAACAGAGTGACTTCCCCCATGCAAGCGGTGATCTATCATCCCTTTTGTCGTCTATTCGACTTGCTGCAAAAATTGTTAACCGTGAGATCAACAAGGCTGGCCTAGTCGACATCACTGGCGCTGTTGGTACAGACAACGTTCAAGGTGAAGAGCAGCAGAAGCTAGACCTTTATGCGAACGACAAATTTAAAGCGGCTCTAGAAGCTCGTGACCAAGTTTGTGGTGTTGCAAGTGAAGAAGAAGACGAAGCGGTTGCCTTCAATAAAGAGCTCAACAAAAACGCAAAATACGTCGTGTTGATGGACCCACTTGATGGTTCATCAAATATCGATGTAAATGTATCGGTTGGTACGATTTTCTCTATCTACCGCCGTGTCTCTCCAATCGGAACACCACCGACTCAAGAAGACTTCCTGCAACCAGGTCACAAACAGGTAGCTGCCGGCTACGTAATTTACGGTTCTTCAACCATGCTGGTTTACACAACTGGTGCTGGCGTAAATGGTTTCACCTACGATCCATCTCTGGGTACTTTCTGTCTATCTCATGAAAACATGATGATTCCAGACGAAGGCAAGATCTACTCGATCAACGAAGGTAACTACATCCGCTTCCCAACCGGTGTTAAGAAGTACATCAAATACTGTCAGGAAAGCGAGCCAAGCGATAACCGCCCTTACACGTCACGTTACATTGGTTCTCTTGTGTCTGATTTCCACCGTAACTTGCTAAAAGGCGGCATCTACTTATACCCAAGTACAGAGAGCCACCCTCAAGGTAAATTGCGTTTGCTTTATGAATGCAACCCTATTGCTTTCCTTATGGAGCAAGCTGGCGGTATTGCATCAGACGGTGCACAGCGTATCATGGATATCAAACCAACTGAGCTACACCAACGTGTGCCTTTCTTCGTTGGTTCAACAAAAATGGTACGTAAAGTAGAAGAGTTTCTTGAGCTGAACCCTGAGTAACCCTCTCATTTCATTCTCAAACTAACGCTATTAAAAAGCCAGCACCTCAGTGCTGGCTTTTTGTTGTCTCGTAAGGTGATTAACTAGTTAGGAATCATTGTTCCGCTGACACCAGTTACCCGAAAGTATTTCTTTATTAGCTGTTAGATCAAGCTGATACAAATATACCCATGCTAATCCAAATATAGTCTCTATTTGCTCGCGACGATACTCAACAGGAACATCTTCTAGCCGATCGAGCGACTCTAAAATTTCGTCGTTAATGATATAGACCTCACCAGCGACACTTTTCTTTCCCAAAATCATCGCCGGATAGGCACCTAAATCAAAAAGTGCGTATTCCTTAGGTGTATCAAACTGCCCTAATAAATCGCAGCCCTGCAAATAATGGTGATTGGACTGACCTTGCCTCAAGGTTCCATAGACAAAAACAAGATGCTGCATATGCCCTCCCATACGGCTCTACTCGAACTCAAATTGATAGAGAAGATCCACAGCACTGTCTAGGCCAGAAACAGCTTCAACATAGAGATCCTGCATCAATCTATAACGAACGGTAAACTCACCTAACGAGTTAAAGATACCCACACCATACTTCACCTGTAAGCCAGGCAGGATGTAACCACTTACCGTCACTTGAGAGTCATCGCCAGAGCCTGCAGTATCCAGTTGCAAGTCCTTTACACCAAAGGCTTCACCGATTTCACCAACAACCTTACCACTCTTCGCTAAACTCAAACCGATTAAAGTCGTTGTCATCGAACCGCTCGACTCACCGTCGATATCTTGGCCACGCAAAATATAAGACAGTGCGTTCGCTTGTGGCATCGCTGGGTCAGAATAAATCTCGATGGTAGGCTCTGTCGCAGGGCCAGTCACTCGAATACCAGCGGTCACGTCATCCTGAGTATTATCAGGATTACGAATCGCGTTGATGGCTACGTATGGCTGATCCGGTGGTCCATTCATTAGGATCTTACCCTCTTCGATCAAGAGGTCTTGCCCGAATGATTGATAAGTACCATCGACGATGTTCACTTCACCTGTAATAAATGGACCTTGGTCTTTTTGAGCCACGTTGAGCTTACCGACCAAATCACCTTCAAGACCGAAGGCAGACAGTTTAAAGTCATCACCAATGGAGATATTAATATTCGTCATCACATTGAATGGAATCGTATCTTCGTTTTCTGGCTCTAGATCTTTATTCAAAATAACCTGATCAGAAGAGACGCCAACCGCTGACGGTGGTAAATCTTCAACAACAATTCGTCCCCATGGTAATGCAATATCACCGGTGATTTTCGCCAGATCTGGTGTGACATCAATAGTCATATCAGGTACGACCTTCACCTTAACCATCGGTGGGATATCAACCATCAACTCATCAGCGAAAACTCTAACGTTCGAATGCCATGCTTTAAGATCTTGCCAATCTCCGGTTCCCTCAATATCAAGGTGACCATCAGGTGTTTCGACATTCGCATCCAGTTTTGCACTATAACCATCAAAGTCGAGGTCGATGCGGCCATCTTTCACATCAACAGGCGTAACATCGCCTTTGACTTGAATACCATCAACAGAGAATTGACCAAAGACTTGAGGGTGCATCAGAGAGCCTTTAACTTGAAGATCACTCTCAAGGTCGGCTTTCAATAAGCTGTATTCACCTAGAATTGGTTGTAAGAAATCAAGATGGAACGTGGTCAGCTTAATTGCCGCATCGACCATTTTGTCTTCGGCAAGAATATCCGGTAACGACACCGTGCCAGACAGGTCACCATTGTCGGAAACATCCAACTTAAAATCGGCATCCAGTTTGTTGTCTTTCAGTTGGGCATTCAATGCAACGCTTTCCCAACCCAGTGTGATTGGCTCACCCACTTGTTGAACAACCTGACCTTTCGGCATATCAACGCTTACCGTGACTTCAGGCTCATCTTGTTCAGACCACTTTGCATGAGCAGTCGCATTGACTAAGCCCTGTAATTGCGTCTCTTTAGGCACAAAGGCTTTAATCTGCTCGAAATCGAATTGATTGATGGCCACTTTGGCCTCACCCGATTTTCCGACACGAACGTCTTCATCCAAACACACACTCGAACCCGATTGGTTCCAACAATGCGCTTGAACATCAGCAAACTGCTTATCGACATCCGCCTTTATCGCGACAGGTTGGTCTAATACCCAAGGACCTTGCTGAGTAGTGATTTTGACTCTGTCTAACGATCCATCCCAAATAAGAGAAGGCTTTTGAATCAACTCTCCGGAAATAGCTAAGCTTGTAGACACGATGTCGGATATCACATCAAGTGTCATTGTGTGTTTCTTCTCACCACCACTCACCGTGAGAGCAATGCTTTCTACGCTTTGATCTTGATAGGTTAAGTTCTTAGCTTTTAATTCAAGATCAGCTTGAGCTTCAGGCAATGGCAGAGGAATCACAGAGCCATTAAGCGACAAGGATTCTAGTGTTGCTTCGCTATTCCAATCTACCTTATCCACATTTAGAGCGAGATCGACTTCAGGCTCTTTCGTTAGACCGCTTAGCTGGATGTTACCAATCACTTTACCTTTCAAGTCAGGGACGCTTTTTACAAGCTCAGGGAAGTAAATCTCAACACCCATGTCCCATTTCTTATCAAGCTCACCCTGAGCCTTAATCGAGTTAACACCGTGAGCCAAACTCAAACCACTGGTTTTCAGTTTTGGTTCACCGCTCGCGCTGCGATCCGACGCTGACAACTGACCTTCGATATCCAGAGGGTATTCTCGCAAGATCCCTTCAATATCCAATTTAGGCAGTTCAATCGCCCAGCCGCCCGCTTCCGTCAACCCACCCGAGGTGACGATGCTTCCGCTAATGTTGCCCTCGGCTTCAGGCCACTGCAGACCCGGCTGAATATCTTTGAGTGTCACGTCAGCTTGCCAGTTAACGAGACTCTTCCAGTTCGCTTTAACGACACCGTTAAGCTCACCGCCTAGCGTGTTGAGCTTTAGACGCTCGAGCTCAATTTGTTCCGTCGTGCCTTTACCCTGTAGATCAATGGCTAATTCAGGGATTTCCTTACCATCGGCTTCACCTTTAAGAAGAACATTGAAACCATCTAGTGAGCCATCAGCTTTGAATTGCTCAATTGTCGCTTGGTAATCGCTTTTTCCGGTAAGGGGCCACTGTGCTTGTCCGCCCTCTAAAAGAAGGTCAAATGGCAGAGTCGGTTCTAAGGGTTGAATATCCCCAGACAACTTTGCCTCAATCAGCTCAGAAAATTGGGAGTCTAGGTTTAGCTTAGCCACGCTGCCTTGTGCTTTCAGAGACAACTTCTGCCCAACAAGGTCGGTTTCTTTCACCAACGCATCCAAAGAAAGTTCTAGCGGGTAACCGCCCTTGAGCTCAACCTTCGTGGTTAGATTGGCGCTTGCTTGTGGCATATCGAGTTCGAGAGTTGAAACATCAACCGTGTGTTTGCCCGCGCGAGCTTCTAGCCCAAGGTGGTTAACAACGATTGGTGTTTCTTGTTCTAAGGTGAAACGGTTGAGGTCAAAACGCTCCAACACAACCTGCAGAGGAATCCAGACTTCCGGCAATTCGATAGCCGTTTTAACGGCAGCTTTTGGCTCAACCTTTTCTGCTTGCGGTTCTTCTGTCGACTCAGCGAGTTTAACCTTAAGATCATTGAATAAGGTTGGCGATACAGTTAGCTTTTCGCCCTGCATACTCAAAGCCGTAGAGAACAAGCTCCATTCAATTTCATGCCCTAAGATATTCAACTTGATATCAGACAAAGCGATACGGTTGATTACGATTGGCAACGGTGTTTTTACCGATGTTACGGGCGGAGTAGGTTTTGTTTCTTCTGTAGAGGCCGGAGGCAGTTCAGTAAATGCGAAGTCCAATCCTTGAATCGCTAAACGATCGACACACAACTTAGGGTCGAGCAGACAGCGAGGATTAATCGCCAAGTTCAGCTTTTGAACTTTGGTGTCTATATGCAGGCTGTCATCTTTAAACTGAACATTATTAAGCGTAAAGCTCGGGAACAGAGCCCCTTTAGTGCTTTCCACTTTAAGCTGTGGCAACGCTTTTTCAGCGCCCCACAACACAGTGTTCAACCCTGGATTGGTGAACAAAACAAAACCTAGCAAGGCTATCAACAACAGCAAAATAGACGTCAATGAGATCGACGTCCACTTGATGCACTTGCCCATCACTTTGATCATAATTCTGGCCCTAAACTAAAGTGTAACTGGAACTCATCACCTTTTGCTGCATCTAGACCCCAAGCAAAATCTAAGCTCACTGGACCAACAGGTGACGCCCAACGAACACCGACGCCGGTGCCGTGTTTCCATTCGGGTTTGTCATTAAATGCATCACCAATGTCGTAGAATGCTGCGCCCCACCAGTTTCCAACCAAGCGGTATTGGTATTCAAACGAGCTGGTTGCAATGAATTTGGCACCCGTTAGTGCGCCACTTTCATCTCGAGGAGAGATCGACTCATAACCATAACCACGAATGCTATTGTCACCACCAGCAAAGAATCTTAGGGAGGGAGATAGCTTATCAAACTCGTCGGCAAAGTTGCCGCCAAATTGAAGTCGAGTTAAGCCTCGGTGATTGTCGCCAATGCTTCGAATCCAAGCGGTTTGACCTTGAAAACGAACAACCTTAGTTTCAGATAACAAGGTATCATCACCCGCTTCAACCATAATGGTTTGTTTATCGCCCCACATCGGCATCGAACCGCCTCGCGTTCGAGTGCGTGAGAAAGAGATACCCGGCAGCACAAATTGCGCTAAATCATCCTGCAAACCTTGCTCATAGTTTTCGACCAAGTATCGAATGAAGACCGTGCGTTGCCAACCGTTATCCAGTCGCCAATATCTTTCTAGCGCTAAGTTTGACTCCAAACTCTTGGTATCACGATTATCCAAGTTTTTCATACCGTACTTAACTTGATAGTAGTCGTTCAGCACGTCATCCAGAGGGATTTTATAGGTAGCGGTAATCGTCTGTTCAGGTTTAGAAATCGACAGGCTGCTATTGAAGCTATGGCCTTGTTCATTAACCCAAGGTTTTTTCCACTTCAGAGTGCCTTTTACGCCAAGGTCGGTGGATACACCGATACCCGTTTCGATTTGGTTACGAGCTTGCGGAGCAAGGCTAACCTTCATCGGGATCTCTCGGCCTTCGCCTAACTGGCTTAAATCTGGTTCAACAAATACCGAGGAGAACCAATCCGTATTGGACAGGTTTTGGTTGTACTCACCGACTTTGGTGATTGAGTAAGGTTCGCCATCCTCAAATGGTTTAAGTGACTGCACCTTATCTTCTTCTATCTGGCTACCAGTAACCTGAGTAGTACCAAAGTGATAGCGGATACCACTGTTATAATGAAGACGAACATAAGCGCGGTTCAATTCAGGAGCGACTTCTAGCTTACTAAGATCATAAGCACCATCGAAGTAGCCTTTCGCTAAGCCAAGGTTGCGGATCGACGATTTCAAAGAGTCATAATTACCATGATTCAGAGTCGAACCTTTAGACAAGCTACTCTTCGCTATCAAGGCTAAAAAGTCTGGGTCATCCTTGGCTTCACCAGTTAGAACGATATCTGAAGTATAAATAACAACAGGCTCTCCCGGCTCAACCGTAACGGTCATTTCGGTATCATCTTCGGAGTGAGTAAATGTGATTTTAAGGTGGTAGTAGCCTAACGCATTCAGGGCTTCTTTAATCATAGATTCCAAGCGGGATTGGAATCTTAGTGAAACCGAATACTCTTCTTCAGGGATCGCACTCAGATAAGCATCAACATTATCCTCAAGCGCTCCATCTAGCCCTTTGATTTCAAGGGAAACGTCAGCGAAAGCGAGCGTCGATGACAATAGAGTGCCAATCAGAACTGGTAAAGTTTTTCTTATCATGTTTAATTGGTGAAGAAGTTATCAATACGTTAATAAGTGAAAAGAAATAATACCGCTAAATAGGCATTGAGTCTGTAATAAATCCTGGAATAACACGGTCTAATTTAAAGACTTATTCAATATTGACCAACAGTTAATATGAACCCACGTTAAATAAAAGCCAGCGCGGTAAACGTATGCGAAAAGGAATATAACATGCTAAACAAACAACAACTGGTTTCTGCAGCAACCGCACTACCGGGAAATGCTGACCCAATTCGAATCACTGAGCGCCATTTCGTCAATCAAACCGACCTGCTCGATGCACCCACGGGCTCTCAACAAGAAGTCCTGTTTGGTATGGGGTGCTTCTGGGGAGCTGAGCGTTTGTTTTGGCAATTGGATGGCGTTATTTCAACATCCGTTGGTTACGCTGGCGGATACACAGTTAATCCCACTTATGAACAAGTATGTACTGGGCAAACCGGCCATACCGAGGTCGTTCGTGTCATATTTGATAGTGAACAAACCTCTCTAGCTCGAATACTTGAAACCTTTTGGGAGCGTCATGACCCAACTCAAGGGATGCGCCAAGGCAACGATTTAGGGACTCAGTACCGTTCTGCGATTTACACCTTCAGTGAAGAACAACAATCTATCGCTGAGCACTCTAAACGTGAATATCAACGAGCAATGACTGAATCTTTAGGCAACGAGATCACGACGGAAGTTCTGCCTGCTGGAAAATATTTTTTCGCAGAAACCTACCACCAGCAATACCTAGCTAAAAATCCGAATGGGTATTGCGGGTTGGGTGGAACAGGTGTGTGCTTCCCTCCACAATAAAGTGCCGTTCGACATACCATCGTGAACGACACGCATTAAAAAAGGGCTTCCATCAGGAAGCCCTTTTCATTGTTAATCTATTCGGTGCAAGACAAATCGATAAAGCTCAGTTACACCGGCAACGCTGCAATGGTGCCGTTAACTTCTTTAAAAATAGTGAGCTTTTGTTTGTCTGAAACTTCAGGAAGTAGCACCTTGCCTTGGTCGAAGCGAAACTCTCCAACACCTTCAATAGCAAATTGGCCTTTGAACAGGACTTTAACGAAACGCGCCACCTGACGTGGACGGTAAGTAGAAAATTTTCTTAACATAATACAACCTCAATTCCATTTGAGTACTACAGTCACATACCTGAACAGCGTCGCTGTTCAAAGCACATTTAATCGCTAATTCCTTTAGCAAACAGCAAGATAATCTATTGTTCATCTTGATATTGATGCATTATACCTTTTGGTAACAAGCCTGCAACTTCTTTCTACGTCGTACGATAAAAAAGTTAAAGAGGCATTTTTCAAATTTCATATTATACTTCCTGTGCAAACCAATAAGCGGAACAAAAATATAATGAAAAACAAAACTCTACTGGCTTTTCTAGCCGCAGCCTCTCCACTCTTCGCCAATGCTCACAACCTATCAGTAGGCGCTACCCTACCTGCCGTCGATGTGAGTAACTATGGTGAGATTGTTCTAAACGACGGAAATACTGGATATCAAGCTTGGGCAACCAATGATCTTCTAGGTAAAGTTCGCGTCGTTCAAGCTATCGCTGGCCGCAGCAGCTCTAAAGAGCTCAACGCACCACTGATGGCAGCCATTACCGCATCGAAATTCTCAGAAGACAGCTACCAAACCACCACTATCATCAACCAAGATGATGCGATTTGGGGTACTGGGTCTTTTGTTAAGTCCTCTGCCGAAAGCAGCAAAGAAGAATTTCCATGGTCTTCTATGGTCCTAGATGAAGACGGCGCCGTTGCGTCAACATGGGCTCTAAAAGAAGAAAGCTCAGCGATTATCGTTCAAGACAAGCAAGGTAAAATCTTGTTTGTAAAAGAAGGTGCATTAAACGAATCAGAAGTCACTCAAGTCATTGAGTTGATTAAAGCGAGCCTTTAATAAGATATTCGCGTCTTTTTCGAGACCTAACCAAAGGATATTGTTATATTATAACAGTATCCTTTTTTTAATTCTGTGGTTAATCATCCTGATGTGGCAAAACACACCCAACAATGTGAAACGCAAAACAGGCTTCTTGCTTGGGCTTATGCTCATGTTAAGCGTGTTAGCCGCAACACACATTGTGGATATCGCACCAGAGCACCACACTTCACACCATTGTGAGCTGTTTTCGCTTAATCAGTTCATCACAGCGCACTCACTACCACAGATTCCAGAGTTCCATTCGGAATTTACTGTCGCTATTACAGAGTCAGTAACTTCACTACAGCGGCTATATTTCGCTTATTTGGCACGCTCACCTCCTGTAAATATCGCTTAATTACCACTACTTTTTAATTAACCTTTATTCAGGAAAAAACATGAAACCTACTTTTTTAGCCGTTGTTATCGGCATGACTGTCTCTACAAATGTTCTAGCTAACGAAGAATTCCGCTCTCATGATGCACACGTACATGGCCAAGTTGAAGTAAACATCGCGCAAGATGGGCAAGAATTGCTTGTTGAAGTGACAGCTCCCGGCGCTGATGTGGTTGGGTTTGAACATGCTCCAGAAACTGCAGAACAGAAGAAAGTGTTTGAACAGGCTATCGCACAATTAAACAAGCCAGAAGAGCTGTTTAGTTTTAACAATGCGAGTTGTACTCTGAAGTTCAAGTCAGTAGCAAACACCTTAGAAGGCGGTCATAACGACCATGAAGGCCATGACCATGCGGAACACGGTTATGGCGACCACAAAGACCATGATCACGCTGAACACGATCATGACGACCACAAAGACCATGACCACGCTGAACACGATCATGATGACCACAAAGACCATGACCACGCTGAGCACGCTGAGCACGCTGAGCACGATCATGATGACCACGAAGGTCACGACCACCACGATCATGAAGGCCACGATCACTCAGAAGGTGGCCACGGTGAGTTCACTGTTGAGTACCACTATGAATGTTCAGATGTTGCTAAGCTAGACACAGTTAGCACTCAGTGGTTCTCTAAGTTCAGCAACACTGAAAAAATGACGGTGAACCTACTAACAGACACAGCTCAAGTACAAGAAGTGCTTAACGCAGAGCGTATTAGTTTCCGATTCTAATCACTCCTAGATCGGATTAAACGTAAAATAAACAGCCAGGTAAGTCATCGCTTACTTGGCTGTTCAAATCGGTGTGTTCCTGGGAATTTATGTTTCAAATTACTGTCCAGTAGATACACCGCTGTAATTATTGGAGCTAGCATGTCTTCTGACAGTTCATCACTTGTGGTCAAACTCGAAAATATCAGCTTTCGTTGGAAGCCTGAATTACCACCAACGTTAGAGATCCCCTCTCTTCACATCCAAGCCCAAGAGCACCTTTTTATTAAAGGGCCAAGTGGTTGTGGAAAATCAACTTTGTTAGGGCTACTGACCGGAATCAACCAAGCTGAGCAAGGAGAAGTCTCTATCCTTGATCAAGACCTCACTCAGCTTACACCTCGTCAAAGAGATAAATTCAGAGCCGATCATATTGGTTATATTTTCCAACAATTTAACCTGCTTCCTTATCTATCAGTTATCGATAACGTGACGCTTCCTTGCCAGTTTTCACAGATTCGTAAACAGCAAGTCGCTGAAAGCCAGAAAAGCTTACAAGAGACGGCTCGAGAGTTGTTACTCCGATTAAAGCTACCTCAAGCTTTAATGGACAAGCCCGTTACCGAGTTGAGCATCGGTCAACAACAACGTGTTGCTGCCGCTCGTGCTTTGATCGGCCAACCCAAAATCATTATTGCCGACGAGCCAACCTCGGCTTTGGATCATGACAACCGAGAAGCTTTTATCGAACTGTTGTTAGAACAAGCCAACCAGGCAGGTTCTACTCTTATCTTTGTTAGCCATGATCCAACACTAGAAAAGTTGTTCACTCGAACCATAGATTTAAAAACCGTTAACCAAGCTAAGGTTGTCGTATGAAAGTAATTACTCACTTAGCCTTAAAAAGCGTACTCAACCGTAAAGCCACAGCCATTCTAACTATTCTCACTGTGGCTGTATCCGTCATTCTATTACTCGGTGTGGAACGTGTAAGAACCGAAGCTAAGAGCAGCTTCGCCAATACGATTTCAGGTACTGACCTTATCGTCGGTGGCCGCTCTGGTCAGGTAAACCTGCTGCTTTATTCCGTATTTAGAATCGGTAATGCGACCAACAACATCGACTGGAAAAGCTATGAAGAATTTAGCCAGCACAACGCTGTAAAGTGGGCGATCCCAATCTCATTGGGTGATTCACATAAAGGCTTCCGCGTAATGGGCACGAACCATAGCTACTTCGAGAATTATCGCTATGGAAGTAAGCAACCACTTACTTTTCAGCAAGGCAAAGAGTTTAATCAGCTATTTGACGTAGTGATTGGTGCCGACGTCGCGAAGAAGCTAGATTACAAAATAGGTGATCAAATCATTCTTGCGCACGGTATCAGTGATGTTGCGTTTAGCCGTCACGATAATCTGCCCTTCAAGATTGTGGGAATACTCGCGCCAACAGGAACACCAGTAGACAAAACCGTACACGTATCGCTAGAGGCAATCGAAGCAATTCATGTTGGCTGGGAATCAGGTGCCAACCTCGGGCACACACCGAATGCTGAAGCGCTAAAGCAACGTGACTTCCAACCGAAGCAGATTACCGCGATGATGGTTGGCCTTAAATCGAAGATCCAAACCTTCGCACTGCAACGAGAAATCAATAACTACCGCCAAGAACCTTTAAGCGCCATTATGCCGGGCATTGCGCTTCACGAATTGTGGGGAATGATGGCTGTAGCAGAACAAGCATTACTGATTGTTTCAGGGTTTGTTGTTGTCGCCGGATTATTGGGTATGCTCAGTAGCCTACTCACTAGCTTGCAAGAAAGGCGTCGAGAGATGGCTATCCTACGTGCGATGGGCGCAAGACCTCGTCATGTGTTTGGTTTACTGATCAGTGAAGCCAGTGCACTAACCTTCCTTGGCATTACATTAGGTGTTGCAGTGCTGTTTGCGCTGATCGCAGTAGTTGCTCCTATTGTGCAACAAAGTTATGGTATCAACATATCGATATCCGCAATCACACCGCATGAGTGGAAACTGCTTATGCTGGTACAAGTTGCCGGAATCATTATCGGCTTTATTCCCGCTTTCAGGGCTTACCGCCAGTCATTGTCTGATGGCATGACGATTCGAATCTAAAATAGGAACCTACGATGCAACGCAAATTCCTACTGATACTTGGGCTACTTCTGTTCCCATTTATCAGTACAGCTCACGCTGAAACCACTCAGAATGACGAATCGGTATTAACACTTGAATGGATTGATTTGATTCCAGAATCAGAACGTGCTCAGCTAGATTCATTTGGTATGCCGATGGTTGACCACAATAGTATGGACAAACCTCAACAATCGACACTTGGTGCTGTTCGCCCAGAATTGAATGGCAGCACAGTGAAGATTCCTGGCTTTGTGATTCCATTGGAAGGTGATGAGAATATGATCACTGAGTTTCTGCTGGTACCGTACTTTGGCGCATGTATCCACGTGCCACCGCCGCCACCGAACCAAATCATCTACGTGAAGTTCCCGAAAGGTGCACCAATACAGCAGTTATGGGATGTGATCTATTTGGTCGGAACGCTGAAAACTGAGTCAATCAGCCATGACTTAGCGCAAACCGGTTATCTTATTGAAGGTACTGCGATTGAAGAGTATGACGACATGTAGTCATTAGAAGGGTGGCTCAAGGATGAGCTGCCGTCACTGAACGAGTGTGATCATTCAATAACAGTTTAATAACGATAATTTTCTTCTGAATTACGCGATGTAATTAGATAAGTAAGCTAGAACAGCGACATAAGTCGCGAGTAATAACCCTATACTAAGCTGTTTCTTCAGCTTGTTATCATTGGCTTGATTCATAACTCCTCCTTGAGAATTACAACAAATTTAACATTTTATTATCACTAGCAAAAGTAAAATTTTGTTGAAACCTTCAACTCTGCACGCAAAATCTAGCCACCAATAAGATAAAGAGTTACATTTTAGACAGTTATACCAATCACAATAAGTAAGTGTTCAGAAATAGCGTAGAAAAAAGGCTTGAGAACCAGGCGGAGCTTTTTGATAAGTGGTTATTCTACAATCAAAAGTTCTAACGCCGTTATCGAGCGTTTTAACAAGCTAGAGCGAGCAATTATTTACTACGATTGGTCTTGAGTCGTCTCCTAACGGTACTCTTATGTCAGAAACCAAACAGCCAGTGATCATTGAGCATGCTAGCGATACACAGCAAAAGCATGAGAAAAAGCCTCATATTGCCGACAGTGCCAGCAGAATGCTGCACATCGCACAAAGCTTCGGCCTCGATTTCTTAATTAGTCATAGTGCCAAGCCAAAGGATAAAGCTGAGAGTACGCTTATCGAACGGGCACTATTGCGAGAGAAAAAACGTAGAGAGCTTCGCCAAAAGAACCTAGAACAGATTCTAAAGTTGGCGCACTCTTCATGTAAGGATGAAGCGGCTGGAGACCCGGATCAGGACTGGCTATACCGTTTCTTCGACATGGCACAAGAGATCCACAATACATCGATGCAGAGGCTATGGGCTCAAGTACTGAAACGAGAAGTCACCAACCCAGGCTCGACGTCGATGAAGGCACTGCAAATCTTAAAAGACATGACGCCAAAGGAAGCACTGACCTTACAAAGAGCAGCTTCATTAGGCTGCAGTTTTGGTAGCGATAACAGCAGAAAGCTCTTACTCGGCTTTAAATCTCATGCTGGGCTATTCAACTTTGGCAAAAGGGACACCACCAACACCATCAACCTTGGTGGGCACAACCTGCCCTACTCCAGCTTGCTCCACTTGATAGAGCTCGGGATTATTCTGGGCACAGAATTAGAATCCGGAGAGATTGATTTCGATCCAGCCCTGCACCTAACCTATCAAGGTAAGAGCATGTCACTGGCACCATTATCAAAAGGCGTGAAGCTGGTTTACTACCGATTCAGCCCTACAGGCAATGAGCTTTGTACCTTGCTCGGTAACAAGCCAAACACGCAGTATTACGATCAACTGATTGCACTATTGAGCCAGAAATTCACAGTACAGACAGAAGTGAAAAGCAGCGTAAATTACACCGTCTAGACACTCGACGGAGCTAAAATAGACGGTGTAAGAAGTGAAGTATTAAGAGGAATAAAGAGAATCTAGAGGATAGGTTTCTTGTCTCGGTAAACTAAGGCTGCACTATTTATCGGTCGTGAATAAACAGATAAACAGCTGAGTAGCCTTAGTCATACCAACGATCTCAGTTGGCTAAGATATTTCGCTTCCCCAACGCATCAATACACAGTTCGACCAATTCATCGAGTGTCTTCTCACCTGCAGGTAGATCAATCTCAGGGTTCAGAGGCGCTTCGTACACTGAACTAATACCTGTGAAGTTCGGGATTTCTCCGGCACGTGCTTTCTTATACAGACCTTTAGGATCACGCTGTTCGCAAACCTCTAATGGCGTATTGACGAACACCTCAAGAAACTCACCTTCCGGCAATAAATCTCTCACGAGTTGCCTTTCAGCTTGATGCGGAGAAATAAAGGCTGACAACACGATCAAGCCTGCATCTGCCATCAATTTAGCAAGCTCACCAATACGACGGATGTTCTCTCGACGATCTTGCTCAGAGAAGCCAAGGTCACTACATAATCCATGACGCACATTGTCGCCATCCAATAAATAAGTATGGTAACCAAGCTGTGCCAAGCGATTTTCTAATGCTCCAGCGACTGTCGATTTACCAGAACCAGACAACCCCGTGAACCAGAGCACGGCTGGCTTTTGTGATTTCAGATCCGCGCGAAATGTTTTATCAATCGAGTGTTGATGCCACACAACATTCTCATCTTTGGATTTGAGTACTGCGGTCATAATTAGTCCTTTAAATAAACAGCATTAAAATGGGAAAAAATAAGGAATTAGGGTCAGCACCAAGCCCGAATATACAATCGAGATTGGAATGCCGATACGCAGATAATCCGTTAAACGGTAATTACCTACGCTATAAACAAGTAAGTTGGTTTGGTAGCCGTATGGAGAGATAAAACTGGCACTGGCACCAAACAGTACCGCCATGATGAACGGCATAGGGTCAACGCCATAACCTACTGCCATACTGTAGCCAATCGGAAATGAGAGTGCTGCAGCCGCATTATTGGTCACCAGCTCTGTCAAAACCAAAGTCATAAAGTAGGTAGCAACTAACGCACCGAATACGCCCCAGCCATTAAACGCCTCCATAAACATCAGCCCCATCCGCTCAGATAAACCCGATGAAATCATCAGTTGAGCAATAGAAAGTGCAGAGCCCACGATCACCACAATATCAACTGGGAAACGGCGGCGGAGCTCACCCAGTTGCACCACGCCAAATGCCACCAGCAACAGTAGAAAACCAGCTAAGCCTTTGATAATAGGTACTGCATCGATAAGGGCTAAACCAATCACGCTAGCAAAGCCGAGCAACACGAACGTCGATTTGTCGGCATCAAGCTTGGCACTCGAATCTAAGTCATTCATCAACACAAACTCTTTGTTGTGTTGTTGGCGCTGTTCTTCAAAGCGTTTACCTGGAACCAAAATCAAGGTATCACCAGCGGTCAATGTGATATTCCCTAGCCCACCTTCTAGGCGTTCATGGCCACGACGAATAGCAACCACAACCGCATCGAAACGATCTCTAAATTGGCTGGTTTTCAGGGTTTTGTTACAGAAGCTTGCCGACGAACTCACCACCACTTCAACAAAGCTCTGGCCATTCAAATGATGCTGACCAAACAGGGTTAAACCTTGGATTTCTTGCAGTGTTGCAACACTCTCTACATCACCACAAAACAGCAATCGGTCGCGAGCTTGAAGAATAAAATCAGGGTCAATCGACGCGGTGGTTTTACCGTCTCGAATCACTTCGGCTAAGAACAGCTTTCTAAGAGCTCTAAGATTATTTTCACTGACGCTACGGCCAACTAATGGAGAACCTGGCTCAACTCGCGCCTCGAGAAAGTAAGGCAGATCATCTTGAGAACCATCATCGTAGCTGGGTAGAAAATAGCTAAGAGGAATAAGGATCAATACCCCACCGACCAAAACCGCTAAACCGATCAAGGTAGGTGTGAAAAAGTTTAAGCTCGGTAAACCTGCATCTTCAACAAAACTATTGATGATCAAATTGGTAGAGGTGCCGATCAATGTCAGGGTGCCACCTAAGATGGCAGCGTATGACAAAGGGATAAGTAACTTAGACGGCGCGTGCTGTTGATTACGTTTGATCGCCCCGATCAAAGAAACAACCACCGCGGTGTTATTAGTAAAAGAAGAAAGTAACGCTGTAGAAATACCCAACTTCGCAACCACGGTACCTAGCCTACCTTCAGAGATATTGCGGCTAACCCAGCTGATTAAGCGAGTTTTCTCCAACGCACTTGATGCGAGGATCAGAAGAATTAAAGTCAGTAACGAGGAGTTAGTGAAGTTATTAGCCAAGCTCGACAAGTCGATCATGCCAGCCATAAAAGCAATAAACGCCGCGCCAGCAAAGATAAAGCTTGGCTTAATACGGGTAACGAGCAGGCAAGTAATGATGCCGAGCAAAATCGCTAATACAAATCCTTGTTGCCACATATACCCGTCCTTTATGGCGGAAACGATCGGTTTCCGCCTGATTCAATAAGCTGTTACTTGGTCGTTTATGACTTCAGTAGTTGGCTTAGATCTTTGGCATCCCAATGAGGGAAATGTTTGCGAACCAATGCGTTGAACTCAAGTTCAAATGCAGAGAAGTTACCGACTTGCTGTTCAACAGAGTCCAAACGGTCTCGAATCAAACCCGCGCCAACCGTCACGTTGGTTAGTCGGTCGATAACGATGAAGCCACCGGTATCCGCACTTTCACGGTATTTATCCAGCGCGACAGTCTCGTTCAGTGACCATTCACACAAGCCAATGCCATTCAATGGCAACTCATCGACAGCGTGAGTCGATAGGTTGTTGATGTCGTATTGGTGACGAACCGTTTCAACCTGACCAACGGTTTTCTTGCCTGCGATCTTGATGTCGTAAGCTTTGCCCGGTTGCAATGGTTGCTCTGTCATCCACACGATGTCAGCCAATACGTGGTTAGTGGATTCAATCTGCGCGTTTTCTAGCACAATCAAATCACCACGACTGATATCAATCTCATCTTCAAGGGTCAGTGTTACTGCCAAGCCCGCTTGCGCAGACTCCAAATCACCATCAAAAGTTACAATGCGTGCAACCTTAGAGGTTTTACCCGACGGCAGCGCCTTGATTTCATCACCGACACTGACACGGCCAGAGGCAACGGTGCCAGCAAAACCGCGGAAGTCTAAGTTAGGACGATTGACGTACTGAACTGGGAATCGGAATTCACCTGCCGAACGCTTTTGGTCAATGTCGACGTTCTCTAACACTTCTAGCAGAGATGGGCCTTCGAACCATGCAAGCTCTTTACTTGGTGCAGCAACGTTGATGCCTTCAAGCGCCGATACTGGCAAGATCTGAATATTGGTTTCGCCTTCTAGGTTTTCTGCAAACTCTAGGTATTCATCGCGAATTTCTTCAAAACGATCTTGCGCGTAATCCACGAGATCCATCTTGTTTACAGCAACGATGAAATGCTTCAAACCAAGCAGGTTAGAGATAAACGAGTGACGACGTGTTTGATCCAGAACGCCCTTACGAGCATCAATCAAGATCACCGCCAGATCACACGTTGAAGCGCCTGTTGCCATGTTGCGCGTATACTGCTCATGCCCAGGAGTATCAGCAATAATGAACTTACGTTTTTGAGTCGAGAAGTAGCGGTAAGCCACATCGATCGTGATCCCTTGCTCACGCTCAGCCTGCAGACCATCAACAAGCAGTGCCAAATCAGGTTTCTCACCTGTCGTTCCCACTCGTTGGCTATCCGAGTGAACCGCCGCTAGCTGATCTTCATAAATCTGTTTTGTATCATGGAGTAAGCGACCGATTAGCGTACTTTTACCGTCATCTACCGAGCCACAAGTTAAAAATCTAAGCATAGATTTATGCTGATGCTGACTTAGATAACCTTCAATCCCTAGTTCAGCCAATTCGGCTTCTACTGCACTATTCATTTTTCTTTCCTTAGATTCTTAGAAATAACCTTGGCGCTTTTTCAGCTCCATAGAGCCCGACTGATCATGGTCAATCGCTCGACCTTGACGCTCACTAGACGTCGCCACCAGCATCTCTTCAATAATGCCCGTTAGCGTATTCGCCTCAGATTCAACCGCTCCGGTTAATGGGTAACAGCCTAAAGTACGAAAACGAACGCTTTTCTCTTCAATCACTTCACCTTCTTGCAGCTCCATACGGTCATCATCAACCATGATCAGCATGCCATCACGCTCAACTACAGGGCGTTTGTCTGAAAGGTAAAGTGGAACAATATCGATGCTCTCTAGATAGATGTATTGCCAGATATCGAGCTCAGTCCAATTAGATAGCGGGAATACACGAATGCTTTCGCCCTTATTAACCTGACCGTTGTAGGTGTGCCAAAGCTCTGGACGCTGGTTTTTTGGATCCCACGTATGGTTCTTATCACGGAAAGAATAAACACGTTCTTTCGCACGAGATTTTTCTTCATCACGACGCGCACCACCAAAAGCCGCATCGAACCCATACTTGTTTAACGCCTGCTTAAGGCCCTGTGTTTTCATGATGTCAGTGTGCTTCGAAGAACCATGTACAAATGGGCTACAACCCATCTCAATACCTTCTGGGTTCTTATGTACTAAAAGGTCGAAGCCGTACTTTTTAGCCGTACGATCACGAAACTCAATCATCTCGCGGAATTTCCAATCCGTATCTACATGCAATAGCGGGAATGGAATCTTGCCTGGATAAAACGCTTTGCGAGCTAAATGAAGCATCACAGAAGAATCTTTTCCGATGGAGTACATCATCACTGGGTTATCAAACTCAGCCGCCACTTCACGGATAATATGAATACTTTCCGCTTCGAGCTGTTTTAGGTGGGTTAAACGTTCTTGGTCCATTTCAGTGCTTCCTTTAAGGCTCGCGTTACGAGCAATTCATTACTTGGTCTTGCCAAGCATGGGATTTAACTCATCCACTTGAGTGAATGGGAGTATTGGCACTAGAAGAAAACAGAAGCTTCGTGTTGAGCTATCCTTGCTATTCGTCTGCCTGATACGTCCTTGATATAGGCATTATGACGAGCCTCTCATATTACTGGAAATTCTAAAATTTCATTTTTTATTCGAAAAGCTGATAAGGGATTGAATTTATCGATAAGCAGGTGAAATGAATGGACTAATATTATCGATATCAGTTGCACATCGATTAATCAGGTTTGGGAGGCGTCTTGCAGAACACCATAAAGTAGTCGATCTAAGTCACGAATTAACATTCGTTGTAATCATTGTTTCATTCCATTTTGTTACATTACGCAACGAATTTTCTACTATCCACTTTGGAGCTACAAAATGAAAGTTGCAATGAAACCTTTGTCATTGGCTGTGCTTGCGGGTCTTGGTTTGACTCTAGCAGGCTGTACAACAACACCAGATACCGATGAAGTGATTAAACTACGTGTCGTAGAGACAACGGACATCCATACCAACCTAATGGATTACGATTACTACAAAGACAAGCCATCGAAAAAAATCGGCTTAGCACGTACTGCAACTCTAGTAAAAGAAGCTCAAAACGAAGTAACCAACAGCGTATTAGTTGATAACGGTGACTTGCTGCAAGGTAGCCCAATGGGTGACTACATGGCAGACAAAGGCATCGAAGTAGGCGAAGTTCACCCTGCATACAAAGCTATGAACCAACTAAGCTACGACGCTGCAAACCTAGGTAACCACGAATTCAACTACGGTCTTGAGTTCCTAGAAGAATCTATCAACGACGCTGATTTCCCGTACATCAGTGCTAACGTTTACGACGCAGAAACCAAAGAACACTACTTCACGCCTTATATCATCAAGACGCACACGTTCGAAGATACTGCTGGTGTAGAGCACGAAGTAAAAGTGGGTTACATCGGTTTTGTTCCACCACAAATCATGACGTGGGATAAAAAGAACCTTGAAGGCAAAGTGATCGCTCGTGACATCATTGAGACGGCTAACGAGTTAGTGCCTCAAATGAAAGCGGAAGGCGCTGAAGTTATCGTTGCTATCCCTCACTCAGGCGTATCAACTGACCCATACAAAAATGGCGAAGAGAACTCAACGTTCTACCTATCTGAAGTAGATGGCATTGATGCGATCGCATTCGGCCACTCTCACGCAGTGTTCCCAGGTAAAGGTTTTGATGACATTCAAGGCATCGACAACGAAACGGGCACAATGAACGGCGTTGCGGCAGTAATGCCAGGTCGTTGGGGTAGCCACGTTGGTGTTATGGACCTAACACTGGCACAAAAAGACGGTAAGTGGGAAGTCGTTAAAGGCCAATCAGAAGCACGCCCTATCTACGACAAGATCGAGAAGAAATCTCTTGCTGCGGCTGATGAAGGCATCGTAACAGCACTAGAAAAAGACCACGCTGGTACTCGTGAGTTTGTTAACCAACCGATTGGTAAAGCAGACGATGTGATGTACAGCTTCTTGTCTCTAGTACAAGACGATCCAACAGTTCAAATCGTTAACCTTGCACAGAAAGATTACGTTGAACAGTTCATCCAAGGTGACCCTGACCTAGATGGTACGCCAGTACTTTCCGCGGCTGCACCATTCAAAGCTGGTGGCCGTAAGAATGACCCAGCGAACTTCACTGAAGTTGAATCTGGTCAACTGACATTCCGTAACGCAGCTGACTTATACCTTTACCCGAACACACTAGTTGCGATGAAGGTAACAGGTCACGAAGTAAAAGAGTGGCTTGAGTGTTCTGCTGGTCAATTCAACCAAGTTGATGTTAACTCAACAGCACCACAACAGTTGATCGAGTGGGATAACTTCCGCACTTACAACTTCGATGTTATCGACGGTGTTGATTACCAAATCGACGTAACTCAACCTGCGAAATACGATGCAAACTGTAAAGTCGTTAACCCTGACTCACAGCGTATTGTTGGCCTAACTTACCAAGGTAAGCCAATCGACATGAAGCAAGACTTCCTGATCGCAACCAACAACTACCGTGCATATAGCGCTAAGTTCCCAGGCACAGGTGAAGACTTCATCGCATTTGATGCACCAGATGAGAACCGTACTGTTCTTGCAAACTACATCTCTCGCGTAAGCAAAGAACAAGGCCAAGTGAGCCCAACAGCTGACAACAACTGGTCATTTGCACCAATCAAAACGGATAACAAGCTAGATATCCGCTTTGAAACATCTCCAAGCGACAAAGCAGCAGAGTTCATTAAAGAGAAAGGTCAATACCCGATGAAACGTGTTGCGACTGACGATGTTGGTTTTGCTGTTTACCAAATTGACCTAACTAAATAGATTGCTCAAGTAATCCATAGTTAACGTTCTGAAAGGCTGAGTTTAACGATTCAGCCTTTTTCTTTTCTTATAAATGTTCAGTCCAAAGCCTTAGGTTTCTAACCCTTTAACACCCTCTAGTTCTGCACCGAAACCACATACCTCAAACCACTCATTTCATTCAATCAACACAAAAAAGCGGTAATTATCTGTAAGTTTTTCTCTGCTCCTCCTGTCTATTTAATTTACTACACTCAATGAATGGTCATTAAGCCATTCATCTATAGGATAGATAAGGACATTTGATGAGCACCGTCGAGAGTATCCAAGCATGGTTAAATACAGGAGAGGAATCGCTGCTATGGCTGATGCTTGGCATTATCGCGCTTTCTTATCTGCTTGAAGATCTGGCGATTGTTACGGCGGCAGGTATAGCTACTCAAGGTCTAATACCTCCTCAATATGCGTTGCTTGCCATTTTCATCGGTATTGCCACAGGTGATCTCGGCCTCTATTGCCTAGGTAAATCAGGACGTTATTTCCGAGGTGTTCGATATAAAGCCCTCACGAATAAATACTTTCGTTCGCTTCGTACCAAATTACGTCAGAACGCATTCAGCAGCCTTTTTGTTATCCGCTTTATCCCAGGGCTTCGCACCGTCGGGTTTACCTTAAGTGGCTTTTTCGCCATCCCACTGTCTACTTTCTTGTTTGCTGTCATCAGCGCCACCGCGATCTGGACTGGCATTGTCTTCTCTGCCATCTACTATTTAGGAACATCAGCGTGGCTGCAAGCCTCTGAATATCAATGGATCGTTATCCCGTGTGCCATCGCTTTACTGTTTATCGGTAATCGATTAATGAATAAAACCTACTCTAGAGGATTATCATGAGTTCACCGCAAGATATTCGCATCATTCCCGCACATCAAACCAATGCAGGCATGCCTTTGCTTGAAAAAGATACCGTGCGCAGTGTCTCTCCTTATGAGTTTCTTCCGACTTGGTTTTTCTACACGCCAGTGGTGATTCAAAGCCTGATGCAAGGGTTACGGCACTTTGACTGGGCGCTGCCGCTCATCGCCAACCCGAGCATCAAGTTAAGCGGCATGGTAGGCGAATCAAAACACGAAATACTGAGCCTTGCCGGATCATCGAGTCAGCGCTGGATCTCTCCGTTTATCACCCTCACCAAAACGGATCTTAGCAGTAAGAAGCAAGCTGAAGATGCGCGCAGCGCACTCATACAATCGGATCTTGATTTCCCGATTGTGGCTAAACCTGATCTTGGTTGTCGAGGTGTTGGCGTTAAGCTGATCAACACACAAGATCAACTTGAGCAATATGTTGAATCTTTCCCAAATAACGCTCGCTTTCTACTGCAAGAAAAGGCGCCTTATCAGGCAGAAGCTGGCGTTTTCTATGTTCGTTACCCAAACAAAAAGCAAGGCGAGATCATCTCGATCACACTCAAATATGCGCCAATGGTGATGGGTGATGGCGAGTCAACACTCAAACAGTTAATTGAAAATAGCCCGCGTGCTGGGCAGCTCAGTCACCTCTATCTGCCAAGACATCAAGATAAATTGGATCAAGTGCTCGCAGAGGGCGAAGAGTTCCAACTCGCGTTCGCAGGTAGCCATAGCCGTGGCTGTATCTTCCGAGACGGTAATCAATACATCACTCAGGCTCTAACAGAACGCTTAGACGAGATATTCGACGACTTCGATGGCTTTCACTTTGGTCGACTCGACGTCAAGTTTAAAGACATGTACAGCCTAATGAACGGTGAGGATTTCACGATTCTTGAGGTCAATGGCGCAAGCAGTGAGGCTGGACATATCTGGGATCGCAACACCCCATTACGAGAGATATTTTCTACGCTACTCCTGCAATATCGCATTCTTTTTGATATTGGCGCTCAGCAAAAACAACGAGGCCACCAATCCCCTTCTTTCAAGAGCTTATTTGCGGCGTGGCAAGAAGAGCGACGTCTTGTTCAACAATATCCGACTACCGACTAACTTTGCACGAGGATCATGAATGAACCCCATAGCCCAACCGAGCGCCCTTACTTCTTTCTCTCCTAGTATCAAGGGAGCGGTAGAGATATTGAATCAGGGTCTAGAGTTTTTGTTAGCGATTTCTGACAGCGATTACCTGATACGAGCAAAGCCACACGTTACAAGCTCTATCGGTGAACATACTCGTCACACACTGGATCTTTTTCACGCCTTGATTTTAAAAGAGGATGAGACCGTTGATTACAACACTCGTCGTCGTGGTCATCCTGTCGAATACGACCGCTCTATTGCAGTCAAAGAGATCCACTATGTGATCAACTGGCTTGAACGATTAGACCGTCGAGATCTCGAAGCGCCTATCATGATCCAAACCGAGGTTTCGATGGATGCTCAAGTGTTCGCAAGCCTGCCTTCAACGCTCGAAAGAGAGGTCACCTTTGCCGCACTGCATGCCAATCATCATTACGCGATGATCAAGGTGATCACCACCTTCCTAGACGTCGAGACCTGCAACACCTTTGGTTATGCCCCAACCACCAACAGCTATCTGAGGGAGCAATAATCATGTGTTCAGTATCTTGGCTGCTTGAAGAGAATGGTTATCAGGTCTTTTTTAATCGTGATGAACAAAAGACGCGAGCACTGGCAATGCCACCCAGACAATATCGAGTCAACGGTGTCGATATCATTATGCCACTCGACCCAACTGGCGGCGGTAGCTGGATAAGTATTAATGAGTTCGGGCTTTCGCTATGCCTACTCAATAACTATCAAGGCACAGTGCCCGTTGGTCCTTTAGTAAGCCGCGGTTTGCTACTTAAAAACCTATCATCGAGTCGTAATATCAGTCAGCTATCTGAAGCGTTTCACAAGCTATACCTACACTCTTTTGCCCCATTTACCTTGCTAGCTTTCGCGCCCAATCTAACCCAACACAATGGTCTGGTTATCGCCTACATGTGGGATGGTATTCAACAGAAAATAGTCGACACTGATTCTCCACTCTTCTCATCCGGTGTTGATTTAGAGCGAGTGCAAGCCTACCGACAAGCAAAATATGATCAGCTCATGGCGGCAGGTAAGAATCAACAGAACTTACTGATGTTCCACTCTCACCATCACAATGAGCAACCTCATTTAGCGACCTGTATGCATCGCGAAGACGCACATACCGTGAGCTTTACACACTTACGTAACCTGCATGGTCAAGCCTCTATGTTTTATGCACCCGGCTCACCATGCGAACCCATTAAACCATGTCAGATAAATCAGCAGCGCTTTACCTTTGATTTATCACCCGCAATCAATCTATAGATGGAGTCCATCATGAGAAAACTATTAACCATGGTTCTGCTACTTGTTAGCCCGTACGTATTTGCCGCCGATGAAATCTACACTGGTTTCTTTAGCAGTAAGGCGCTCGATGGCTACGATACCGTCGCATATTTCACTTCCGGTAAGCCCATTGAAGGCAGTAAAAAATTCAGCACTGAGTACAAAGGGGCGGATTGGTATTTCTCTTCTGAAAAGAATCTGACTTTATTTGTTAATAATCCTGAAAAATATGCCCCTCAATATGGTGGCTATTGCGCTTGGGCAGTATCAGCGAAGAGCGACTTTGCACCGAGTGACCCACATCAATGGACGATTGTTGATAACAAGCTTTACCTCAACTACGACCAAGAGATTAAGCAGCGCTGGGAACAAGACCAAGCACAGCATATTCAACAAGCCGATAAAGTTTGGCCGCAACTGATTAAGTAAGGTAATTTCATTATGATTGATAGTCCTTTTCGTTTACCACGTTACACGCCTTTTGGTTTAGGTGAGTCTGTTGTCGAGTGGGCAACTGGGCTATCTAAGCTAGACCGACTCTACCAAGATCGTAAAAACGAGTTATCTAGCTTCGAATTCATGAATTACACTCTGTCGGCGCTCAATATCGACTACTCGGTTGCATCGGGAAGCACGGAAAACATCCCGGAAGAAGGGCCTGTCGTGATTGTGGCGAACCACCCGCTTGGCGCCATCGAAGGCGTGATCCTTGCCGATCTCGTAGGATCAGTAAGAAAGGATGTGAAGGTGCTGGCCAATGAGTTACTTAAGCGCCTGCCTGAACTGGATGATCTTTTCATCGGTGTCGATGTCTTTAATAGTAAAGAATCAAAACGCACCAATGCCAAAGCCATTCGAGACGCCAATCGTCATTTGGCTGATGGCGGACTGTTGATTGTATTCCCTGCGGGTGAAGTATCGAGCTACCGTAAAGGGGCAAAAACACTGACAGATATCGAGTGGAGCAAGTCGGTCGCCAAATTCGTCAAACGTCATCAAGCCACCACAGTGCCTATCTTTATCAATGGTAAAAACAGCGAGCTTTTCTACCAAGCAGGAAGAGTTCATCCGCTATTAAGAACCGCTCTACTCGGCCGTGAACTTCTTAATAAACAGGCGACGACTATCTCTATCTCGATTGGCTCTTCGATTCCATATTCAGAGATAAAATCGTTTGAAAAAGAGATGGATATCGTCAACTACCTACGACTCAATACCTACCTAATGAGTCAACAAGATAGTCCGAACACGCCAATCCACGCGCCCTCTTTCGATACCCAAGTGATAGCGCCTATTCCACCAGAAGTCTTATCAATAGAGATAGACTCACTCCCTGAAGAGATGAAACTGCTCGAGCAAGGGAACTTTGAGGTCTACTGCACGCCTAGCCAATCCATTCCTAACTTAATGCGCGAGATTGGTCGAGTAAGAGAAGAAAGCTTTAGAGAAGTCGGAGAAGGCAGCGGGCTGGCCTGTGATTTAGATGAGTATGACCTTTACTACCATCAACTGTTTGTGTGGAATAAAACCAAGGCAGAACTGGTTGGCGCGTATCGACTCGGTATGGTCGACAAACTCATCGCTGAGCACGGGCTTGATCAGCTCTACTCTCGTAGCCTGTTTAACTACAACCAAGAATTCATTGATACTCTAGAAAACAGCATTGAGCTTGGGCGATCGGTAGTAAGTAAACCTTACCAAAAGAGCCTGAACTCACTGTTACTATTGTGGAAAGGCATTGCGACCTTTGTGTCTCGTCACCCTCAATATACCCATCTGTTCGGCCCAGTCAGTATCAGCAATGATTACAGCCACAATGCGCGTCTGTTGATCGCGACCACGTTATCAATCCACCATTATGATGAGGAAAAGGCGAATTTGGTTTCACCTTCGTCACCACTCAATACCAGCAGTCATGTGTTCTGGCAAAATCACCTGCTCTCTTCACTGGCGAGTGTGCCTCTGCTCTCTAAAGTGTTAGCACGCATGGAGCAAGGTAAAGGCCTGCCGGTACTGCTGCGCCAATATCTAGGGATGAACGGTAAACTGGTGTGTTTTAATGTCGACCCATCTTTTAATGATGCCTTGGATGGCTTGATTGTGGTTAATCTTAAGAAAGTACCGTTGAAAACCCTAGGAAAATACATGGGAAGAGACCTCGCTCAAGATTATCTAGAACAACACAGTCGACGCTGATTTAGCCTGCTCTGTACCTCTCCCCAAATAAGTGCGATGATTTCGGCACTTATTTGGGTTAGGTTATTTTCATGCACACCTCTTTTATCAAACAACTACAAAGCTTTGACTTCTCTGAGAGTCAGGTTGAATCTCTATTAGCTGTCGCGAAGCCGCTTGAGCTGCCAACCCGACACATCCTGATCAATCAAGGTGAGATGGCGAGTTCAATCTACTTTGTACTTGAAGGCTTATGCCACGCTTGTTATCTCACTAATGACGGTAAGCAATACAGCAAAGAATTCTACTGGGAACAAGACTGGATCATCGGCTTTGAGAGTTTGATAAAGAACCAAGCCTCTCCTTACCTATTAGAAACGCTGACACCCATCACCATGTTAGAGCTGCCAATGAATGCGGTTATCGAGTGGCGTGCATCAAATAATCCTTTGTATTTAAAGCTGTTAGAAACACAACTGATGCATAAGGAAAACAAAGAACGCTTCATGCTGCTCTATACACCAGAGCAACGCTATCAGCTGTTCTGCGAGCACTATCCCGACCTTGAGCAGCGCTTGAACGACAATCAAATTGCAGCCTACCTAGGAATAACCGCAATCAGCCTGAGCAGAATTAAAGGTCGAATTAACAATAGTTAATGCCAACAATCATCGCGCATAGTACATTCAGAGCATCGATAATCTCTGGATGTAAACATGATCACTTGGCACTCAATTCCTTTTTCTGAACTCTCAACACAACAGCTTTATCAACTACTTAAATTAAGAGTCGATGTATTTGTGGTCGAGCAGACTTGTCCTTATCCAGAGCTGGACGGTAAAGATACACTCGCGGGTGTTGAGCACCTGCTTGGCTATGCTGATGAAGAGTTGGTAGCGTGTGCACGTTTATTACCACCAGGTACCTCTTACGACAACACCAGCATCGGTCGAGTCGCAACCAAGCAATCGGCAAGAGGTGGTGGCTTGGGGCATCAATTAATCAAAGAAGCATTAACACGCTGCGAGGCTCTTTGGCCAAATACGGCCATTGATATTGGCGCGCAGCAACACCTAGAAAACTTCTATGCGAGCCACGGCTTCAACACCATCTCGGATATGTATCTCGAAGATGACATTCCTCATATAGACATGAGATTAGAAAAATAATGACGAATATCACTGCCGGTATTCTATTGTTGGTTGCAGGTAACTTGTTTGCCTCGCTTTCCGACGTAGCGGTAAAGCTGTTAAATGGCGAAGTACCGCCCTTACAGTATATTTTTTTCCGACAGTTGATATCTCTGCTCATCATCACCCCTTTGTGGCTACAGCAGAAAAAAGAACAACGGCGCTTACAGCAGGCTAAGGTAACCTTCATTCGAGGTCAGTTAATTCTGATCGGCAGTGGGTGCATGGTGGTCGCGATCACTCACTTGTCTTTGGCAACCGCCAACGCAGTATTTTATGTCGCGCCTTTACTGATGTTGCCGCTCTCAATGTTGCTATTGAAAGAGCAACCGGCACTCGGCAAGGTTATCGGCACAACCATAGGTTTTATTGGTGCATTGATTGTCTTGAGGCCATCACAATTTCATTGGGCGGCACTGTTTGCTTTGGGGACAGCACTCACCCTAGCACTATTTAATGTACTCGTAAGAAAGCTTCCTAGTGAGCAAACGGTGGTCACTACGCTGTGGTGGACAACCTTATTCTCTATTCCAGCCTCATTAGTACTGTGCTTCTTATACTGGCAGCCAGTGTCTGTGGAGCATTTGGGATACATAGCCCTGAGTGCGACGCTAATCTTAAGTTACAACGGCCTTGCAGTTGCTGCCTATCAAAAAGCACACTCTAGCCAAATTGCCTTGGCTGAGTATTCAGGATTGGTGTTTGTCGCGCTAATAGGTGCAATATGGTTCGATGAGATTCCGGATACATTAACCTTTATCGGAATCATGCTTATCATCTTGCCACTCGCCCCTTTCAAGCGACCAAAAAAAAGAGCTAATGCTTAGCTCTTTTCTATCGTTTATCTGTGTCTGGTGAAGCGCTTTAACTCAGGCTCACTATTCATCTACTTACTGCGACCAAAGCCACCATCGGATAAGCGGAAGAACATCACCGAAGTGTCGCCTTTCTCTAGCTGAAGAATGTCCAACTGCCCAGTTTCAGCAAGTTTGAAACGAACCAGCTGGCCTTTACGAATCTGACTGAGCGGCTTATCTGCACCTTCAATTCGCACTAACGCATTCAAGTCAGACAATGGCAAATCGTTGTTTCGAAAAACCTGCGCTAACGTATCCCCTTGCTTAACAAGGTACTCCTGCCAATTTTTGTTACTCGGTTCTAATGAGCTGTTCTTGGCATTTTGCTGTTCGCTTAAGCCGACGGTGTTTATTTCAAGCTCAACGCGCGATGTTGTTGGAGCTGTGTCTACTTTAGGTTCTGGTAGCGGCACAAAAAGTAATATCAGTACGATCGGAGAAATCACCATCAACAGTCTTTGGTGTAACTTCGGCAATGAACCCCAAGTTTGCGCTGTCGAGGTTTTCATTTTCTTCACATCGATCGAACTCAATTTCTCTTTGACCTGATTCAGTCGATCCTTGAATTCTGCTAAGTGGTCAACTTTCTGTTTTTTCTTTTGACGACGATTCATACCACTGCGTCCTATACATTGAATAACTACAGTATAAAAACCAAAGTACCAACAGTATAGATCTTTCCGTCACAACAAGGCCCAAAGCGAGAAAATTGACATGGCTGTGATTTGGGCACGGTAAAGCGCAAGTGATCAGGGACTAGCCGTTTCTTCACGCTGCTAATACTGGTATTCTTACCCTTTTCGTACTGACAAAAAGAGTGACTTTTCATGTCTGAAGTAAAATTTGAAACTGTAGAGCAAAAAGCTAGCTACGGTATCGGTCTACAAATGGGCCAACAACTTGCTGGTTCTGGTCTTGAAGGCCTAAACGTTGACGCAATCGCTGCTGGTATCGCAACAGCTCTAGTTGGCGACATGCCAGCTATCGAAGTTGACGAAATCAACAACGCACTACAAGAGCTACACACTCGTGGTGAAGCTGCACGTCAAGAACTAGCTAAAGCTGCTGCTGCTGACGGCGAAGCTTTCCTAGCTGACAACGCTCTTCGTTCAGAAGTAACGGTTCTTGAGTCTGGTCTTCAGTACGAAGTACTAACTGAAGGTACTGGCGAAATCCCAACTGCAGACAAGCAAGTACGTGTTCACTACCACGGCGAACTAACTGACGGTACTGTTTTCGACAGCTCTGT